>JBJFDX010000393.1:0-4654 GCA_051890235.1 Bacteroidaceae bacterium
ATCATCTCTACGCAATAAGCATGAAGAAGGAGATGGAAGCTCAGGAAAAAGCGAATGAATACAAAATGAGAAATCATTATATCGTTTTTTTTCTCCTCCTTTCAATGCTACTTGCAAGTATATTCTACGGACAAAAGAAGAGGAAATTTACAAGGATTCTTGCAGACAAGCAAAAGGTAGTGGATTCTGTACAGAATATCATCAAGCAATATGATTTAACGTTAGAAGAAACTGAAAAAGAAAAGAGGGAAAAGGAGAAAATCATCAAACAATTAAATGACGAAATAGTGTCCTTGAATGAGATCATTGACCATCATCAAACAAACATTCTTAAAAAACAAAGCCAGATAAGGGAACTTGCACGTCTGTCCTTGTCAAATAAGGTAAAGACAGAATCCATGGTCATATTACAGAAATTGGACGAGGCATCGCAGGGGAGATGTAAAATGGAGAATGCAGATTGGGAAAGTCTGTATGTGTATGTGGAAAGTCTGTATCCTGGATTTAGAGAGTCTGTCACATCAATGCCAAGACCTTCAGAATCAATTATCAAAACGGCCTATTTACTTAAACTTGGGATCAGTAATACTCACATTGCAAATATTACTCTTAGTTCAAGAACAACAGTGTGGGATAGAGTAAGAAAGATAAAGGAATGTTTAGGGGATTTGCTTGAAAACAAGTCATAACCTCAAACGGATTTCAGGCTAAAAAATATTTTTATTGAGCTTTTCTTCACGGAACGGGTGCGTAATATTCCACAGATGTCAGACGGAAGTTTCTGCCCAAATTGTCCTTTTTCAGAGAAGATATACTTACTTGGCCAAAGAAGTATATCTTCTATTGCCGATGCAGTATATCTTCTCTGAAATATCAATAGTATTGCAATTACGGACAATTTGTTGCGTTGAGGCGATTGCCACGGCGAATGACTCCCTCTGTGACAGTTGTGGTGTCGTTGCCCATTGATTCTGCACGGGTGATGGTGTCACCATCTGTTACCTCACGCTTCACAAAATAGGGGTAATCATCATACCAGTTGCCCCGTGGGTCGTAATAATAATCTCCGCTGTAGTTCCCCCAGTCATAGTAGTCTGCCAGTTTGTACAGATAGAATTTGGTGTTGGATGTGCCGAAGTATCCATAAAACCTGTCACTGCACATGTGATAGTCATGTATCACGGTGTTGAGTGAAGGATCATAGGGGTATTCCAGGAACAGATCACCACGGTCGATATGCCAGCGGAACCTGTAATGCTGATAGGCGTAGGGACCAAACTCGTAATAATCTACCTGCTTGCCATATCCATAGGTGGCGTAGTCGTGGTCGGGATAGAATACGATGCGGGTGTCATAGGAGTCAAACCGATATACACGACCGTGGTATTCGTATTCGTAGTACATCCCAAAGTCACCTTCCCATTCTCCGGAGAGTGTGATGGCACGGGACATATCATCATCACAAGAGGTGAATGCCGTGGTGGTTACCATGGCGATAAGGGTTATCAGGAGTGCTCTGAACTTTTTCATAACGCTGTTGTTTTTATTTGTTTCTGCTACAAAATTATTCATTTCCCCTGAAACCACATAGGGAAATGCAGAAACCCTGAAGGGAAAATTCCTATACTTTGACCCCGAATCGGTAATATTTTATATAATATAAGTGAAGGCCCGCAGCACGTAGCTGCAGGCCTTTTCCTTGACGGGACAAACAGATATCCCTATTTCCTTATCATCACTTTATCAGTCTGAGCACTCCATCCTGGATGTATATGCCACGGGTGGGACGTGCCACGCGACGACCTTGCAGGTCATATGTTGCGCCATTCTTTACGGCAGGAGCTTCAGTCTGGATGATGCCTGTCTCCAGGTCGTTGACAGAGAATCCGCTCTGGATGTTCTCGCTCTTGGGGATTGCCAGATAGGCCTCTCCTGCCTTGTTGGTGAAGGCAGCCCCATTCTCTGCAGCCCAGAAGAAGCCCAGGGTCTCGTTCTGACGGGTGAGCTTATAGAAGCAATATTCCTTGTCTTCCTCAGGAGCCTGTGTCTCTTCGTCTGCCAGACTTCCACGGAGGCAGTTGTTCTCAGGTGTGGTGGTATTGGCTGCCACGAATACCTGGGGATAGGTGCCTTCCTGTGCCATCAGGACAACGCCTGTCATGGCTGGGATAACATCTCCCTCGGCATAGCAATAGTTGATGAGCAACTTCTCTTCCTCTATGACTGTTACCAGTCCGGCCTTCATGCCTTGGGGCACAATTGTGGGAATGGCACTATAGCGGGTGGTGTATCCATCTGCGGGAATGGTAATGTTTCCAAGGGCAAGTCTCTGAGACACGGAGTTGTTCTTGATGCCTGGCTTGCTGAAGTAAGTGGCCTTCTTACCTGTGATGACTACCCACTGGCCAAGGTTGGCTTCGACGGCTGTTCCTTCTCTGAGGACAGCTTGCAGTTGTGCAGGTATGGTGTTGGCCACGGAAACACCTTCGGTAACGGTAGAGAGTGCCATGGCTGTGGTTTCCAGTTTGTCTGCCACTGCTTTGTCGGCTCCATTGCCAGGGAATCCTACGTAGTATCCTGCCACGGCAACCTCCTGTGAGGCATCAATCTGAGTGCTCCAGATGATATCCACAGGGCTATAGGGATGTTCCCAGGAGCCGTCTCCGCTGAGCAGGAGAATGGTGTAGGATGCCGTTGCGCTCTGATAGGATTCTGTCTCGGATACGGTGGCTGTTATGGTGGTAATGCCGGGTGCTACCAGAGTGACGGTACCATCCTGAGCCACGGTGGCTACGTCGGTATTGCTACTCTCATAGGTGATGTTGCCGTTGGAGTTGTTGGTGAGCACGTTGGCAGGTACGCTGGTTGAACCCATGGGCAGTTCCAGGGCAGCCTCGGCAAAGGCAAACTCAGGTTTTTCCGCTACCATGGTGTAGGTGGCCGAAACGATAGCACTTGTGGTTTTGCCATCTACCACGGTCATAGCCTTTACGGTGGTGGTGGCTGTCAGCTTGATGGTTTTGCTCTCGCCGGAGAAGCTTTCGCTGTCACTTATAGTTGGGTCGGTACCATCAAGGGTGTAGTATACCACGCCATCGGCTTCGGGATTGGTGATGGTCACGTCCATGCTTCCTGTAAACTCGCATGCCTCAGTGAGGGTGGGCGCTTCGGCAACGGTAACATCCTGAATGTAGGTGATGCAGTCTTCTGATTCGGGAATCAGCTGGAGGGTCTTGTCGCCGCTCTTGTTGGCATACAGAAGGACGAAGCCCGACACATCAGCTTTCACATCAGTACGGAAGGTGGTATTGGTGAGGGCGTTCACAGCATTGTAGATGGTGAGGGCGTCTTCACCCTGCTTGACGATGACAGAGCCGCTGGTCAACTGGGCGGCCTGGAACATAACGCCCTGCACAGTCACCTGCTTTCCCACCATCTCCTCGGTGATGTCTGCCACGTTTACCACCTGACTCTCATAGGGTGTGGCGGCATCGGTGATGACAGCCTCGCCCGTCAGGGTTGCGTTCTGCATCTCATCCTGTCCGCTGTAGAGCGTGTAGGTGCCTGTGAATGTTGCTGACACCTTCTTGCCGTAGGTGAGAGTGGCAGGCAGATTGCCGCTACTGTTGTAAAGTTGAATCATGCCTGTGCCGTCATGCAGATATACGTTCTTGTTGTTCTTGTTTCCATACACCAGAGCATCGGTCAACTGAAGCTTGGCTTTGGTGTCAGGTTTGGCTTCGATGAAGGCGGCAATACTTTCATATACGGGAGCAGGAGCTACTTTTGTGTAGGTGGCGCTCACAATCTTGCTGTTGTTCTTGTCCGTCTGGACTGCCATTGCCTTTACGGTTGTGGTCTGGCTGATGGTGAGTGTCTTGCTCTCGCCTGTGATGCTTTGGCTATCGGTGGTGGGATTTTCTCCGTCGAGGGTGTAGTAGACGGTTCCTCCCTCTTCGTTGTTGGTGATAACCACGTCCATACTTTCCTGCTCAAACTCACAGGAAGGAGTCAGAGTGGGAGCAAGTGCTGTCTCCTTGATCTCGCCATTCTCGGAATAAGAGTAGGAGATGTTGTATACCTTCACACCCTTGGCGATGTCTGTGATGGTGATGGTGAACGTGGAACCCTCAATATTGGGATTTGATTCCACCATCACATCGCTGGTGGTGTTCAGGGCTCCTGTTGCCACCTCTGTGTCATCCAGTTTCATGGAGATGTTGCCTGCGGTGCCACTGAAACCGCCAAACTTGGCAGAGAAGGCGGTGATTACCTTCTTCTCAGGGAAAGACATGGTGAAGGTGATACTGGTGGCAGGCTTCTTGGCTGAGCCCACTTGCGAGTATGTTGGCTGTTGGTTGAATGATGCTGTTTCAATAACGGTGTTGATGGTCCAGGTGTTGCCCAGATTATCATCAGCCGTTACGTTCTCGGCATTGATTTTCACACTTCCTTCTGCTGTGCCGAACACGATGAGTCCGTCCTCGGCAAGGACGTTCCCGGTTCCCAGCAGGAACGTCATCAGGAACAAGAGGGTGACCTTCAGGGTCGATGTGAGAGTAGTTTTTCTCATGTCTTTATCGGTTTTATAGATGAATGATTCGTTCTTCAGTCTCAGAGACAATATTTATCTGTCTTCGCTCCTGTTGGATGG
>JBJFDX010000394.1:0-4653 GCA_051890235.1 Bacteroidaceae bacterium
GGCGGAACGCCTCACAAGACCACAGACATCTCGCAGCGCAATCCGTTCAATCCGTTCAATCCGTCAAAATCCGTGTTGAAAAGAAAACATGTCCTCTGGCGTACTGCCCTCCAGGCAGGAGTTTGTGGGTTGGGTTGTAATCCGGGCACACCTGCGCTTCGCTCCGGTGTACTCGGTTACTTAAAGTACTGCCCTCCAGGCAGCAGAGTGCTACGTGTAGCATTCCTGTCCTTCCTAGCACCAGAGTGTTATCCCACAGGTATCCTACGAGGACAGGTAGTTTCACGAGGCGAAGGATACCGTCAGTAGCTCCATGGGAGCTCATTTTGTACTGCCGTAGGCAGTCATTTTGTTTTGTTCCTTTCCCGTCTGTCTGCAGGACAGACCAGACTGATGGGGAGGAGCAGACAAGCAAGCTTGCTTGCATGGATGAGCATCACCAGCAGGCTGATAGGGCGTAAGCCCGGGAAAGGAACAAATATTTTGATCTCTTATTCTCCTCTCGCATAGTCATCCGTTCAATCCGTCAAATCCGTCAAAATCCGTGTTGAAAAGAAAACCATCAGAGGACGAGTTTCCTTTTCCATGCTGACTTGGGGCAGAAATTATCATCCCGCTCTTGAGCAAGGATACACTCAGGAGCGGGATGATACATTATATATATTATATACTATAGTCCTTCCTACCTATGCATCAATCTGAGCAAAGGTAGCATTCTGCTCGATGAACTCGCGACGAGGACCTACATCCTCACCCATCAGCATGGAGAAGACATAGTCGGCACTGGCTGCATCATCGATGCTGACCTGCTTCAACAAACGACGGTCAGGGTCCATGGTGGTCTCCCACAACTGCTCGGGCTTCATCTCACCCAAACCTTTGTATCGCTGGGTAAACATACCATCCTCCTTGCCACCGTTGTACTTCTCCATGAAGCGCAGGCGGTCGGCTTCGGTATAGCAGTATTCCTCCACATTACCCACACGGCAACGATAGAGAGGTGGAGTGGCAATATAGAGGTGACCCTTCTGGATGAGTTCGGGCATATAACGATAGAAGAGCGTCATGAGCAGGGTGTCGATGTGAGAACCATCGACATCGGCATCGGTCATGATGATAACCTTATAATAACGCAACTTCTCATAATTGGCTTCCTTGCTGTCCTCACCAAGACCGAAACGAACGCCCAATGCTTGGATGATATTGTTCACCTCCTCATGTTCGAAGGCCTTGTGCCACATCACACGCTCCACATTGAAGATCTTACCACGAATGGGCAGAATGGCCTGGAACTGACGCTTGCGTCCCTGCTTGGCAGAACCGCCGGCAGAGTCACCCTCGACAATAAATAGTTCGCAATTGGCTGCATCACGGTCAGAGCAGTCTGCCAACTTACCAGGCAGTCCACCGCCTCCCATAGGACTCTTACGCTGAACACTCTCACGTGCCTTACGTGCTGCCACACGTGCCGTTGCTGCCAGTATCACCTTATCTACAATAAGCTTTGCTTCACGAGGATGCTCCTCGAGATAGGTGGACAGAGCTTCACCCACAGCCTGCTGCACAGCACCAGCCACCTCACTGTTACCCAGCTTGGTCTTTGTCTGTCCTTCAAACTGAGGTTCCGCTACCTTGATGGAGATGACGGCTGTGAGACCTTCGCGGAAGTCCTCACCACTGATCTCCACCTTGTTCTTGACCAGCTTCTCCAAATCCTTCACACACTCCTTCTCAGCATAGGTCTTGAGCGTACGAGTGAGTGCGGTGCGGAAGCCCTGCAGATGCGTACCACCCTCGATGGTATTGATATTATTCACATAAGAGTGGAGGTTCTCACTATAACCGGTGTTGTACATGATAGCCACCTCGATGGGTACTCCCTGCTTCTCTGTGCAGAGATAGATGACGTCATCAAAGAGGTGTGTACGACTGCTATCCACGAAGCGCACGAAGTCGCGCAGACCACCCTCGCTGTAATATTTCTCTGTGCGGGTCCTTCCCTCTTCATCGGGACGAAGGTCGGAGAGGGTAATGGTGATACCTGCATTCAGATAGGCAAGCTCACGCATACGATTGGCCAACACATCAAAATCATAGGTCGTAGTGGTGAAGATGCTTCCATCAGGCCAGAATTGCTGACGCGTACCACGCAATTCCGTTTCGCCCACCACCTTCACAGGATAAAGAGCCTTACCGCACTCATATTCCTGCTGATAAATCTTGCCATCACGGAACACCTGGGAAAGCATATGGGTGGAAAGAGCATTCACACAGCTGACGCCCACACCATGCAAGCCACCGCTCACCTTGTAACTACCCTTATCAAACTTACCTCCTGCATGAAGGACGGTCATCACCACCTCGAGGGCACTTACACCTTCCTTCTCATGAATATCCACAGGGATACCACGTCCATTATCCTGCACGGTGATGCTGTTATCCTCATTGATGGCCACTTCAATATGCGTACAATAGCCTGCCAGGGCCTCGTCGATTGAGTTGTCGACCGTCTCATACACCAGGTGATGAAGACCCTTCTTGCTGATGTCTCCGATATACATCGCTGGGCGTTTGCGCACAGCCTCCAAGCCTTCCAATACCTGAATATTGGAGGCACTATACTCCGCACTGTTCTTCTGTATGTCTTCCATTTTCAAAAATGTATCTTATCCTTGTGTTTGAACATGCAAATATACAATATTTTTTTGATTCTCACAGGCAGAAAAACGAGAAGTTTCACCCAAACCCAACGACGGATTTGAGTTACGCACAACAAAGCACGGATTTCCCCCAAAAAGAGGCACTTTTCACGCAAACGTTTGCGATGGCACTTGCAAACGTTTGCAACCGCACTTTCAAACGTTTGCGTCGGCGGTTGCAAACGTTTGCGTCGAACAAGGCAAACAATAGGGTTAAAACCAGTAATCCATCAGGCATCCATTCACCATCACGATTTCCCTGTTTTCCAATCCGCAAGAAGTAATGAAATTTCCAAAAACTTATGATGGCGGGCCTCACAGGACAGACTGTCCACAGACATTTAAACAGAGCTCTTTTTTAACACGGATTCGGACGGATTTGACAGATATGTCGGATAGCGCTGTAGAGGAATTAAATCAAAAAGTTTGTTCCTTTCCTCGGGCTCACGCCCTTACAGTCTGCTGGTGATGTTCATCCATGCAAGCGAGCTTGCCTGTCTGCTCCTCCCCCTCAGTCTGGTCTGTCCTGCAGACAGACAGGAAAGGGACAAAACAAAATAGCAGCCGTTCGGCTGTACAAAATAGGCTCTTTCAGAGCCACAAACAGTATCCTTTGACTGGTGAGGTCATATCCTCTGATGGGTTTCTTTTCAACACGGATTTGAACGGATAAAACGGATTGAACGGAGGACTCCTTCGGAGACTTGTCTCCTTTCCCCGGGCTTACGCCCTATCAGACAGCTGCGTAGGCTCATCCATGCAAGCAAGCTTGCATGTCCGACCCTCCACACCCGTCTGGTCTGCCCTGCTGGCAGACAGAAAGAATACAAGTGGGTATAGTCCTCTAACCAAACACATACAGTCGCCTTCAAATGGTGATACTGCCCGTCCTGCGGCGTACTGCCCTCCAGGCAGCAGAGTGGTGCCATATTATATCGCGTCCCAAGAACTCCGGTGCCTGGAGGGCACTACCATCACCATCCTCAGTGGATAGTAGCACAAGAACTCCGGTGCCTGGAGGGCACTACTTTTAGTAACCGAGGGCAACGCCCCCGGAACCCCAAAGATATCAGCACAGATGCTGCCTGGAGGGCAGTACCTACGAGGACAGGAAGCACCAGGCGAAGGATACCGTTTGTGGCTCCAGAGGAGCCTATTTTGTACAGCCGAATGGCTGCTTTTTTGTTTTGTTCCTTTCCCGTCTGTCTGCAGAACAGACCAGGCGGATGGGGAGGAGCAGACAGGCAAGCTCGCTTGCATGGATGAGCATCACCAGCAGACTGTAAGGGCGTGAGCCCGGGAAAGGAACAAATATTTTGATCTCTTATTCTCCTCTCGCAGCGCAATCCGTTCAATCCGTCCTCTCCGTCAAAATCCGTGTTGAAAAGAAAACATGTCCTCTGGCGTACTGCCTTCCAGGCAGAGTGTCGTGGAGTGGTATTATCCGGGCACACCTGCGCTACGCTCCGGTGTACTCGGTTACTCATGGTAGTGCCTTCCAGGCACCGGAGCGCTATCCGTTCAATCCGTGTTAAAAGAAAAAGCAGCCCCCAAAATGAGAGCTGCCTCTATCATTGTTCCCGCTATAGCAAAAGGGAAGTCTATTTGCCGGATGATTAACCCAACTTGTTGATGTACTTTGCCAGACTTGACTTCAAGTTCGCTGCCTTGTTCTTGTGGATGATGCAACGCTTAGCGAGCTTGTCAAGAGCCTTCTGTACGCTGGGGTACATCTCTACGGCCTCTGCCTTGTCGGTGGTTGCACGCAACTTACGAACAGCGTTACGCATAGTCTTAGCGTAGTACCTGTTGTGAAGTCTTCTCTTCTCTGTCTGACGAATCCTCTTAAGGGATGACTTGTGATTTGCCATTTCTTCTTGATTTGATTATGAATAAAAAAGTTGGAGTTTGATGTGGTATGGCTGAATGACCTCGCACCTTTCTCCATTTCCTG
>JBJFDX010000395.1:0-4627 GCA_051890235.1 Bacteroidaceae bacterium
AGATTATTGTAGACAAGTTGGGCGTTGACGCTGCTGATGTAACTCCCGAAGCATCTTTCACCAACGACCTTGGTGCAGATTCTCTGGACACCGTTGAGTTGATCATGGAGTTCGAGAAGGCTTTCGACATCAACATTCCCGACGACAAGGCAGAGAAGATCTCTACTGTTGCTGACGCAATTGCTTACATCGAGGAGAACCAGGGTAAGTAATTCCCTCTTTCTCTTTACGTTCATTTAATTCCTGTTTTATGGAGTTGAAGAGAGTAGTAGTGACTGGTATTGGCGCCGTTAGCCCTTTGGGTAACTCTGCTGAGGAAACATGGCAGAAGTTGCTTGATGGTGTTAGTGGCGCAGCACCTATCACACATTTCGACGCCACAGAATTCAAGACACAGTTTGCGTGTGAACTGAAGGGCTTCAAGGCCGAGGATTTTATCGACCGTAAGGAAGCTCGTAAGATGGATCCTTATTGCCATTATGCTCTGGCAGCTGCCAGCATGGCAATGAATGACAGCGCAATTGACTTGGATTCAATAGATAAGAATCGTGTGGGCGTGGTGTTTGGTGTAGGAATCGGAGGAATGAAGACCTTTGAGGACGAGATTTCCAATTATGCTTTGCATAAGGACACACTCGGTCCCAAGTTCAATCCCTTCTTCGTGCCTAAGATGATTGCCGACATTTGTGCCGGACAAATCAGCATCAAGTACGGATTCCATGGCCCCAACTACATCACTTCCAGCGCATGTGCCTCATCAACCAATGCATTGGCCGACGCATTCAACCTCATCCGTCTGGGTAAGGCAAATGTGATTGTCAGCGGTGGTTCCGAGGCAGCCATCATTCCCTGTGGAGTGGGCGGCTTCAATGCCATGCATGCGTTGAGCACACGTAATGATGATCCCGAGCACGCAAGTCGTCCATTCAGCGCAAGCCGTGACGGATTCATCATGGGCGAGGGTGCAGCTTGCCTCATTCTTGAGGAACTGGAGCATGCAAAGGCCCGTGGCGCGAAGATTTATGCTGAGATGGCAGGTGCCGGCATGAGTGCCGACGCTCATCACATTACAGCGTCTCATCCCGAGGGATTGGGTGCTAAGCTTGTGATGGAGAATGCCCTGGAAGATGCAGAGTTGAAGCCTGAGGATATTGACTACATTAACGTTCATGGCACATCCACTCCCGTGGGTGATATATCTGAGGTGAAGGCTATTCAGGCTGTGTTCGGTGAACACGCCTATGAGCTGAACATCAGCAGTACAAAGTCCATGACCGGACATCTGCTTGGCGCAGCCGGAGCTCTGGAAGCAATGGTGAGTGTGCTGGCTGTGAAGAACGATGTGGTGCCTCCCACCATCAATCATGAGGAGGGAGACGAAGATCCCGAAATCGACTATAAGTTGAATTTCACCTTCAACAAGGCTCAGCAGCGTACCGTGCGTGCAGCTCTGAGCAACACGTTTGGCTTCGGTGGCCACAACGCTTGCGTCATCTTCAAGAAATACGCCGAGTAACACACTTGCGTAGTGTACATAAGAAACCTCATCGATGCGATAAGGCTTCCCTTCCGAAAAGAAAGGGAGCTTTATCGCTCTTTTTATTCCATGCTGGGCTTTTATCCACGGAATATCTCCTATTACCGTCAGGCTCTCATGCATAAATCCGTGGGCATGAATGTATCTGGCGAAAAACCGCTCAACAACGAACGGCTTGAATTTCTGGGAGATGCTGTACTGGATGCCGTGGTGGGGGAAATCGTCTACCATCACTTTCCCGGCAAGAAGGAAGGATTCCTGACCATAGCTCGCAGTAAGGTGGTCAAGCGTGAGACGCTTGGACATGTGGCTGTGCAGATAGGGCTTGACAAACTGGTGCAATATCAGGGCAGCACACAATTGCACAACAGTTATGTGGCAGGTAATGCTTTTGAGGCATTGGTGGGAGCCATCTATCTTGATAGAGGATATGACGCTTGTCATCGATTCGTACAGAAGCGTATTCTGGATCATCTGATAGATTTGGACAAGTTGGCCTATCAGGAAGTAAACTTCAAGAGCAAACTCCTGGAGTGGGCACAGAAGCATAAACTTACGCTGGAGTATGACCTGCTTTCAGAGGAACGTGACTCTTCCGGTTCGCCTGTTTTTCGTACTCGGGTACTCATCAATGGCGTGGAGTGTGGCAGAGGAACAGGTTTTTCCAAGAAGGAAAGTCATCAGGTGGCCAGTAGGAGTTCACTCAATCATATCAAGAAGGACAAAAAACTGCAGGCAACTTTGCTGCAGAAGAACAGAAAGGAAGCAAATAAATGAGTCTTACAGGATTAGTTCGACCTTTTTTCAACCCGCGTCTGAGACAACTCGCTTTGTATTCCACACAGGCACGTGAATTGCAGATGCGCGTTCTGAAACGTCTCCTCTTAAAGGCTTCCGATACAGAGTGGGGACATGTACATGGGTATTCAGAACAAATGTCATACGATGAATTTACTGCTCATACGCCAGTAAGTTCATACGAAGAATTGAAGGGCTATATAGACAGGATGCGTCATGGTGAGCGAGACATCCTGTGGCCGGGGCGTGTGAAGTTTTATGCTAAGTCCAGCGGGACCACAAGTGACAAGAGTAAGTTCATTCCTGTGAGTAAGGACGGACTTCATGACACCCATTATGCAGGTGGACGTGATGCTGTGGCATGGTACCTTTCCCGTCATCCCGAGAGTCGTCTCTTTGACGGTAAAGCCCTTATCTTGGGTGGAAGTCATGCTCCCAACTATAATCTGCCTCACAGTCTGGTGGGAGATTTGAGCGCTATACTTATCGAGAATATCAATCCTCTGGTCAATCTGGTACGTGTTCCCAGCAAACAGACCGCCCTTCTCTCCGATTTCGAAGAAAAACGTGTTCGGATTGCACGAGAGGCTCTGCATGCCAACGTAACTAATTTGAGTGGTGTGCCTTCATGGATGCTTTCGGTCCTGCTGCAAGTCCTGGAGCAAGCAGAGGCCAGTACCTTGGAACAGGTGTGGCCTAATCTGGAAGTGTTCTTCCATGGTGGAGTAGCCTTCACTCCCTATAGAGAGCAATACAGAAAGTTGATTGCCAAGTCAGGTATGAACTATATGGAGACATATAATGCCTCGGAAGGTTTTTTCGGTCTTCAGGATGATCCCTCTGACCCCAGCATGAGTCTGATGCTTGATTATGGAGTTTTCTATGAGTTCATTCCCATGGACCAGTTGGATAGTCCCAATCCCGATGTTCTTCCTTTGTGGGAAGTGGAGACTGGCAGAAACTATGCGATGGTTATCTCCACCAGCAGTGGTTTGTGGCGATATATGATAGGTGATACTGTTCGTTTTACTTCATGCCATCCTTATAAGTTCGTAATTACAGGTCGAACGAAGTTCTTTATCAATGCTTTTGGCGAGGAACTGATTGTGGATAATGCCGAGAAGGGACTTGCAGAGGCATGTGCTGCAACGGGAGCACAGGTGTTGGAATATACGGCAGCCCCTGTTTATATGGATGAGCAAGGAAAATGCCGTCACCAGTGGCTTGTGGAATTTAGTCAGGAACCAGCAGACCTGGATGAGTTTGCTCGTCTGCTTGATGAGGCTCTTCAGCATATCAACTCCGATTATGAGGCCAAACGCTACAAGGATATCACTTTGCAGCCTCTGCAGATGCTTAAGGCACGGCCAGGAGTGTTTCATGAATGGCTCAAGTCAAAGGGGAAACTGGGTGGGCAGCACAAGGTGCCTCGCCTGAGTAACAAGCGTGATACAATTGAAGAAATCCTCATACTGAACGAGAATTGATGGACAAAAGGAATCTTCTTCTGAGTTTGCTCGTATTGCTTTTGGCAGCATGCGCCAGCATAGGTAGCCCCGATGGAGGACGTTTTGATGAGACGCCTCCACGTGTCCTGGGCAGTACGCCTGTGGATGGGGCTGTTAGGGTTACGGGTAAGAAGGTGCAGATTCTCTTTGATGAATACATAAAACTGGAGAAGGCCAGTGAGAAGGTGATTGTGTCACCTCCTCAGATAGAGACTCCCAACGTGCGGGCCGAAGGGAAGCGTGTCAAGGTGGACCTTTATGATACGTTGAGACCCAATACCACCTATACCATCGACTTTAGTGATGCCATCGAGGATAATAACGAAGGTAATCCCATGGGGCAATACACCTTTTCCTTCAGCACGGGCGCAGTCATAGATACCATGGAAGTGTCGGGGCATGTGCTTAGTGCCGACAATCTGGAGCCCATCAAAGGTATCATGGTAGGATTGTATCCTGCAGATAGTGCCTGGGCTGATACCTTGTTCCGTACTCATCCCTTCCTTCGTGTGTCGCGTACCAATGGAGAGGGACGCTTTACTATCAAGGGCGTAAAGGATGGTCGGTACAGAGTGTTTGCTCTTGAGGATAAGGACGGAGATTTCCTTTTCAGCCAGAAGAATGAACGCGTAGCCTTCGATACGGTAATCTATTCAACAGGGAAATAGCCTGATGTGCGCGTGGATACAGTATGGAGGGGTAGCGTGTGGTATGATTCCAGACGTGTAGTGCCTTACACCCATTACACTCCAGATGATGTGGTTTTGCTCGCATTCCTTGAGGA
>JBJFDX010000396.1:0-4624 GCA_051890235.1 Bacteroidaceae bacterium
GACCCCAGTAGGAAAATAGCTTGCCATGAGCCAGAGACGGGTATCCCTGAGCAAACTTTTGCTGATGGTGCTGTGCATGGTGGCCTGCAAGAGTGAAAAGCAGCCTGAGCAATCGCCTATCTTCATCAAGGATGAGCCTCAGGTTGACTCGTTGGAGTGTTATGATCTGCCAGATATACAGAAGGCTACCCTGCTGATAGGAGGAACCTTGAGCGGTCCTGATACGTACTATGAGTACCGTGGACAGGGTATGGGTCGCCAGTTTCGATTGGCTGAGGAGTTCGCACGAACCATCGGAGTGAGACTTCAGATGGATATAGCACCTGATACGGCTACGCTCAGGAAACAGCTCGCTCAGGGCGATATCGACTTCATTGCTCTTGATATGCCCCGATGGGAAACACGGAAGGATGCTCCACTGCTCACCCAAGCTATATATGAATGGTGGACAGGTGGGGCACGAGAGGCTATACTCAAATCCCTGCAGACTACTCCGCACGTGACTCAAAGGCACATGAGACCAGTGATGAAGGACCGTGCTAAAGGTATCATTTCCCCCTATGACCATCTTCTTGTTCGTTATAGCCAACAGGTGAGATGGGATTGGCGACTGATAGCAGCACTATGTTATCAGGAGTCAGGGTTCGATCCCGAGGCTGTCTCGTGGGCAGGAGCGCGTGGATTGATGCAGATTATGCCAGGAACAGCCAGCATGTTAGGCGTGAACATGAAAAATATCCATGATCCAGAGACTAATATATCGGCAGGCACACGATATCTGAATATGCTTGACAAACAGTTTGCAGACATAAGAGATACCTCGGAACGCATTCGTTTTGTCTTGGCTGCCTACAACGGTGGGGCAAGGCACATCAGGGATGCCATGGCGCTTACCTCTACCTATGGGGGAAATGCGCATTCGTGGGAGCAGGTGGCTCCTTATGTGTTGCGTCTCTCCGAACCTAAATATTATCGTCATCCTGTGGTGCAATACGGATACATGCGTGGGGCGGAAACGAACGATTATGTGTTGAGCATCATCAGCCGTTGGCAATCTTATCGCCTGTCGGCCCGTCCGATGACATCAGGCAATACGCCCTCGCCTGCTCAGCGACCTTCTCGCTTTGCACCTCATGACTCAAAGGTGAAGAGTGCTGAGGAATGGGTCCCTGTGGATTCGATGTAGAAGGCCTTCTTTGAGGCTTTACTTGTGACCGACCTTGCTCTTTTCTTATGATTGGTCGTTCATAAGTTATGTTGGGAAGATTCGACAAGATGTACAAAGAGATTGACAATCATGGGGTAAGCAATTATCAACAAAGGCAAGGGCTTATATTTGCCGTCTAATGTCTGGTTTAGACCTTGTTTGGATTCGAAAAAAGGTTCGTTGAAGATGTAAAAAGAGTTAATTTGCTGATAAAGGAGAAAAAAAGAGGCGCAGGAGATACAGACAAAGAATATTTTTTGTAATATTGCACAAGAAATCATATAAAACCGAACTAAAATAGAGTCTGAACATGAAGAAAATTACCCTTGCGCTCATGACTGTGGCTGCCCTGTGCATGCCCGCTCAGGCACAGCAGAAAGTGAAGAACATCTACACCAGTAGTGACCAACTGAATCTGGAAGCATTGGAGACACCCGGACAGACCACCACCTTGTACCGCACATTACTTGCAGGATACAACAGTATATGTCTGCCCATGACATTGAATGCCGACCAATTGCAGAAGGCAGCACCTGGCGTACAACTTGAGAGGCTGGCCAAGATACAGCAGGAAGGTAATACCCTTACCCTGATTTTCCTCGATTGTACCAGTGAGGGTATCCAGGCTGGCACACCCTATCTAATCTATGCCCCTAAGCTTCTGACCCTGAAAGCTGTCTCTGATCATGCATCGGGCATCAGCACTCAATTGCGCAGCATTACCAAGACCGATAATGAAGGCAATCAGGTGACCTTCGGCAGCAGTTGGGAGAGTTTGCGTGTAGAGGGACGCTATGGCATTCCTGCCCAGCAGGATGTTTATCCTCTTCAGAGTGTCTTGGTGCGTACTGATGCTGACAAGACATTCCTGCCTACCCGATGCGGTTTTACCTGGGACAAGCAGGCACCCACAGCCACCACACTTGAGATTAAGCATGTAACCTCTCTGGAGGGCATTGAGACCAGCATCGAAACCCTGCAGGCTCAGAATGCTGTGGAGAACATCTATGATACTCAAGGTAATGTGGTACTGAAGCAGTCTAACGTGAACAGCGGCCTGCAGTCCTTGCCTCGTGGCATCTATGTGATTCGCGGACAGAAAGTGGCTGTAAAGTGAAGATAAGCCTGCTGCAGACAGATATTCAATGGGCAGACCCCGATGCCAACAGAAAGGCAATAGGGCCTGCCCTTTTGGCATGTCAGGGAAGTGACTTGTGCGTACTGCCGGAGATGTGGTCTACAGGTTTCCTTACAGCCCCCTGTCTGGAGCAAACAGGAAACAGTCAGGAATGCCTCGAATGGTTGCAGATAATAGCCGAGAAGATAGACTGCGCCATAGTGGGGAGCGTAGCTATGCTGACGGAACAGGGGGAGTGGCGAAACAGGTTGCACTTCATCCGCCCAGGGCATAAGCCGCTTTTCTATGATAAAAGGCATCTCTTTACCTATGGAGGCGAGCATGCCCGATATACCCCAGGAGATAAACGGCTGATTGTAGAATGGCGGGGAGTGAAAGTCATGCCTCTGGTGTGCTATGACTTACGCTTCCCCTTGTGGAGCCGAAACAGAACATCTGTTACAACCCTCTTCCCCACAAGGAATGTGCAAGAGAGTGTAACCTTGAATGCCATCGAAACTGATGCTCCGGAATATGACGTGCTAATCTACGTTGCTTCATGGCCAGCCTCACGACTGCAAGCATGGAGATCGCTTCTGGTGGCCAGAGCAATTGAAAACCAAGCCTATGTGTGTGGCGTAAACCGCATTGGTCAGGATTCTGCCTGTACCTACTCCGGAGGAACGCTGGCAGTAGACTCCTATGGCAATATCATGACCGAGGCTCCCTTGCAGCAGGAAAGCACGTTGACCGTAGAGATTGATATGGAGAAACTTAACCTATTTCGTAAGAAATTCCCTGTTCTGCAGGATGCTGACCAGGTTTTTTCTGCTCCGAAAAGTTTCTCGTGCCCATAAAATATGTAATGGTAGAAGTAATTTACGTCAAGTAATATCTATTGAAAGGTGTTGATTAAAAGAATTCTTTAAACAGGAGATACCCATGATTATTATGAAACAAACAAGAAAGCACAGCCACGGAATCCGGCATAATATGTCTGTGGCCTCTGTTTCCATTATGATGCTTGTAGCACTTTTTTGTTGCTCAAATGTGCTGACTATTCAAGCCAAAAAGAAAAGCAAGGCCGAGGTGGGCTATCTCGTGGTCACTAAGTATATCAAAAATGATGGAAAGTCAGATGTGGCTGACCAGATTCAACAATTGATAGACCGGAAACCCATCAGAACAATCTTCTTCCCTGATGGCACCTATTGTGTGTCGCAATCTATCCTTACCCCTGCTGACCCCAGGAAGAGCGTATCTTTGGTGCTGGCCAACTATGCATGCATCAAAGCCATAGGTGAGTGGCCAGAAAAGGAAGCCGTCATCAGACTTGGTGGAAAAGACCCCTTCAACAGTATCTATATTCCCGGAAGCAACTATGGCATCACGGGCGGTATCATAGATGGTAATGGAATAGCCAACGGCATTTCTATCGACAGTGGGAGAGAGACTCGTGTGAGTGGCGTGAGTATCAAGCGTGCTGTAATCGGGTTACATATCAAGCATGGAGCCAATAGCGGTTCGTCGGATGCTGATATAGTTGACGTCAATATCACGGGTAATGAGACTGAACAATCCGTAGGTGTGCTGGTGGAGGGCTATGACAATACCTTGAGCAATATGCGAATAGCCGATGTGAATATTGGAGTATGGCTGAAGAGTGCAGGAAACTCATTGAGAAACATCCATCCACTATATATATTCAGAGATACACAGAAGTATGAGACCAGCTGTGGATTCCAAGTTGACCATGGAAGTAACTGGTTTCACTATTGCTACAGCGACCAGATGGCCACAGGATTCCGTTTGGGAAAAGGAGCAAGAGCCCACCTGACCGATTGCTATTGTTACTGGTATAATGGTTCGCGTTGCCCCTTTCAGACAGCTATTGAGTGCGATGGAACCTTCGAGGGGACAGCCATGGGTTTCCAAGCTGATTTCCACAAAGACTGCGACACCATATCACTGCTTCGGGGTGAGGCTGGCGGTAATGGTCGTTTGCTCTTCCCTAATTGTGGTGCCCGCAAGATGGCCGACGGCGATGTGAGCCAGAGTTACATCAGAGAGTAGAATCAGAGTTTTGGCAGAGGACTGTACGGCCACAGGAAGGTGTGCAGTTCTGCGGAACATCTTCCATGAAGAATGCTGAGTTATGTCCGTATCGCTGCTTTTGACCGTGGTATAGTTTCCAATTGGCCAATCTGCCATCGGCTATGATGGCTGACAGCATGAGACAAAATACATGCTTTCATACGAAAATCATTATGCCGTTTTTGGTTATTACGGCTGTTATTGAA
>JBJFDX010000397.1:0-4583 GCA_051890235.1 Bacteroidaceae bacterium
ACAAAAATCTCTTCCATATCCTTATGTGTTATTTATTGTTTGACATTCAGTTTCCCGAACCGGTTCATATATATAACAACCAAGAGAGGGAAAAGGTGACAGTCAGGGCGAACTTTTTTCGTCCGCAAAAGGATATCACGCACAAAGATAACACTTTAAGGCAAACGCCCAAGCACTTTAGCCCAAACACAGAGCATGTTTGCACCAAACAGGCGCTTCCCCAAAGCCCCATACCCTCGGCATGGCCAGAAGAAGGACTCTACCGTTTTGCTGCTACCATGGATGCCGAGGGTACCTATCTGATGGTGTACGTGCCCGTGGGCCGCACATTCACTCTCAATACCTAACTCATACAGGGAGAGAAACTGACAGGATGGTGGTTCAACCCCAGCACGGGACAATCCCAAAAGATAGGGAAGATGGAACGCGCCCAGGCCGTAAGCTTCATATCTCCCACTCCAGGCGAAGTACTCGACTGGGTGCTGGTGATAGATGATGCCAGCAAGAAATACAGAAAGCCATAATCCCTATATATTATATATAATGAGAAGAACGACAGGAGAGGAGTGCCAGAAGCGGCACTTCATCTCCCCTGTCATGCCTTATCACAACACCACATCCTTCTTCATGAAGGGAATCGGATAAGCCGTAACCCACACCTCGGGCTGCATCTTCTGATTACCGAAGAGCAGAGCCCAGGCCTCTATGGTACGTCCCTTCATGTCAGGAGTCAAAGGTACATAATAAGTGTAGTCGTGTGTGGTGGAACGTACGGGACACTCCCAGGTGTTGGACTTGAAGGAAGGAGCGCGGTCGGGGCAACCCACATACTGCCCGTCTACCTTCAAGGCAGCCCAAGCTCCCTCAAACCCACACTCGCCTGGGAAGGCGATACAGAGGTAGGAACCCTCGGGTATCTCGTCCAAAGTAAACTCGCTCTTCCAAGCCTGGCTCACCCGTGCGCCTGCCACTCCATAGTTACGGAAGAGATTATTGGCACGCCAGAGTGAACGGTCAAGCTTCTGTCCGTCCTTGATTCCGTATATCTCGCTCACACGCTGTGGGCATACGGGTATCTTGACATAGCGAACAGCTCCCATGCTACGCATATTGATATTCATGTTGCGGTCTGCCAAAGCCACCACCGAACGCCATTGGTGCAGGTCGGCAGAGGCTTCCACATGCATTCCCTCGGCCGTGCGCAGGGGAGAGAGGTCCCACTCATTCTGGAAGTCGAGGTGCAACTCATCCAGTTCCATAGGAGCACCCAGGTCAATATAGAGGGACGAACTGCTGGACACACGCTGGTCTCCCCAGCGATTGGCTATGCTGAAGGCTGTAAGGGGATTGCCGTCAAAGAGGTTACGGTCCCAGATATCACGCTCCACGAACAGACGTTGCTGGAAGAAAGCGTCACGTGCTGCCTGCACCTGGGGAATGTCTGTGGCACCCGAGCGCATGAGTTCGCGCACCTCCAGAGCATTATTGTCGGCCCGGAAGGCTGTAGCATAATAGAGTGAGGAGGCATCCTGAGGCACGTCGACAGCCTTAGGTAGGGGCAACTGCCTATGATAGTTCTGTGCAGGAGCCGTGCCTGGGAAACTGACCTTCTGACGGTGACCGTTGATACTCACCCGATATGTATGTCCTGGCCAGCCCAGGAGCCGCACCCTGTGCTCTGCCTTCTCGTTGATTACCTGATAAGGAATGCCGCTCACCAATGTCTTATCCCGCTCGCGTTCAGTGGTCACCTTGAGGAGGGCGCTACGGAAGGGAAGCACCTCCACCTCAACTTCCTCCCCATATCGATGCTGTCCCAAATCGAAGCAGTAGGGATGATAGAGGCGCATCTGCACCTTACGTCCGGTCTTGGAAAGTCCCACCTGCTCATCCAGTCTGATGCGATAGCGCACAGGCGACCAGGTGAGGTTGCGCAGAGTGAGGAACTGTGTCTTGCCATTGCCTCGGGTAATGGCCTCGGGGCCATACTGATCCTCGGGCAGACGCTTGGCAGGAGGCAGGATATCCCGATAAAGACGATGCAGATTAAAGATATAAGCCAGTTGGGCATACTCATCATCTCTCAGGAGCCAAGGATTGGCATAGAGTTCGGGAGCCAGGATAAGTTCACGGCCGAATGCCTGCAAGATGAGTTCATCCTCCCAATAGTCGAGGCACGAACTCAGGCATACGCCATGGTCCTCAGTCAGTCGGGTTAGATTGTCGGGAGAAGGACGGGCTATGCTCACAGCCCGGTGATGGGGAGCCGTCACTTCGTTCATCATATGCACATCCATGTAGGTCTCTGCTCCTCCCAGCAGGAAGGTGGTACTATGCTTGGTGCCCGGACCCAAATCAAGTCTGTGGTTGAGCAGCACGAAATTGGGACGATACTCACGTATGCGTGTCATCATGCGGTCGAAGTAAGCATACTTCTCCGGTCGCAACTGACCGCACACGGCATCCATCTTGAAGAGTCCGAAACCATAGTCCCGCACCAGGGACACCATCATCTCCTCACGCTCCAGAGCCTGTTCCTCGGTATCTCCGAAACCATCAGGTCCTCCCCACAGTCCCAGGCTGGTACCCATCTGGGCTGCCTGATCGCTCAGGGGTTTGAAGCCTCGGGGAAACTGTCTATTGAACCTCTCACTCTTCATGCTGCCATACATCTGACTGCCATCAATCTGTCCGGCATCGAATGCATAGATGTCAAGCACCATGCCGTAATGGTCATGGAGCCACTGGAAGAAGTTCAGGTTGATGCGTGTCTGCTCTTCGGTACTGCCCTCATTGGTATTGTTAATCCAGGAAAAGTACTCTGAATAGGAGGGTGTGTCCTCACTGGCACCTCCTACGGGATACTGCTGTGCGCTGGCTGAGAGACTGAGGGCCATCGTCACTGACAGTAAGGTATGTCTTGTATTAATCATTATATATATAGATATTAGGGACTGTTACCCTTATGACGATGCCCCACTCATGACCTCTCATGGGGTCACAGGTAGGGCATCACTCAGGGATATTTACTCTTTGCTGTCGTCGGCACCAGGCTTCTGCTCCACCTTGTCGGGGTATATCTTCAGCGTCTTGCCGAAGCCTCCGGGAAGAACTGCATTGAGGATGATGCCCACCAGAGCCGAAAGGGCCAGGCCAGACACATGCACGGCACCGATAGCCACATCGTCATTGGCTCCATACTTCACTCCTATAGCAATCACAAGGATGAGAGCCGCCACAAAGACATTACGGGGTGAACTGAAGTCAACTGCGCTCTCTACCAGGTTTCTCACACCCACTGCACTGATCATGCCGTACAGGATAAGGCTCACGCCACCGATAGTGGCAGCGGGCATCAGACCGATAAGGCAGGCAAACTTGGGGCAGAAACTCAAGAGGATGGCCAGCACGGCTGCAAGACGAATGACACGTGGGTCAAACACACGTGTAAGATTGAGCACGCCTGTGTTCTCACCATAAGTGGTATTGGCAGGAGCGCCAAAGAGAGCGGCCAGGAAGGTGGCCAGTCCGTCACCTGTGAGGGTGCGGTGCAAGCCAGGATCCTTGATGAAGTTCTTGCCCACAGTACTCTGGATGGCACACATATCGCCTATGTGCTCCATGATGGTGGCAAAGGCAATGGGAAAGATGCCTATGACTGCCGTGAGCAACAGATTCCAGTCGGGATCCTTAGCTACGGCCAGAACGGTGCGCTCGGGATCGACGGGCAAGCCCACCCATGCTGCTTCCGACAGCTTGGAGAAATCCACCTCTCCCAAAGCAGCTGCCAGGATATATGATCCCAGAACACCCAGCAGGATGGGAATGATGCGTATGATACCCCTACCCCATATGGCTGTGCAGATGACAATGACAATGGCTGTAATGGCCAGCAACCAGTTGGCTGTGCAACTCTGAATGGCTGAGCCCGAAAGAGTAAGACCGATGGCTATCACCATGGGGCCTGTTACCACGGGAGGGAAGAAGCGCATAATGCGCTCGGTGCCGAAACTCTTGAGCAAGGCTGCCATGACAAAATAGAGCAGAGCAGCAGCTCCCACACCCACGCAGGCATAGTTGAGGGCCATCTCCTCAGACAGCCCCTGCGTCATGCCCAGTCCCTTGACCGACATGTATCCACCGATAAAAGCAAAGCTGGAGCCCAGGAAAGCAGGAACCTTGAGTTTGGAGACCAAATGGAAAAGAAGGGTGCCGATACCTGCAAAGAGCAAAGTGGCACTTACGCTCAGACCTGTGATGATGGGCACAAGGATGGTGGCACCAAACATGGCAAAGAGATGTTGCACACCAAGAATAGCGAACTTGGCTTTTCCCAAGCTCAGGGCATCGTTGACACCCAGGGGTTCTTTGTTCATAATAATAAAGGTATGTGTTAGTACTCAGTTTTACGTTTCGTCGGTCCACTGCCTCACGGTCTCACAATCGTCAGCCTGCGGTTTGTCACTCACAAAATTAACACTTTTTGATGTAATCAGCCAATGATTCATCAATTTATTGTCCTTTCACCTCACGGCTCTTTCATTTAAGATTGCCCCGAACTTTCAAAGATATTGTTATTTTAT
>JBJFDX010000398.1:0-4576 GCA_051890235.1 Bacteroidaceae bacterium
GGTGGCGTTGATATAGTAAACGGTGATGTTCTTCTCTGCAAAATACTTCTTCACAGAGTTGGGCAGGAAGTTGACAAGTTCCTCACCCTCGAAGATGGTATTCAGCAGGAACTGTCCATTCTGACGCAATCCGCGAAGCACATCATACATGCGCAGATAAGCCTGCACATGACATGCTACGAAGTTGGGAGTCTTAATCTGATAAGTGGAGCGGATGGGAGTGTCACCAAAACGCAGGTGCGAACAGGTGAAGCCACCACTCTTCTTGGAGTCATAAGAGAAGTAAGCCTGGCAATACTTATCGGTATTGTCGCCAATAATCTTCACAGAGTTTTTGTTGGCACCCACGGTACCGTCGGCACCCAGACCGAAGAACTTGGCCTCGAAGATACCTTCGCCACCCAGAGCCATCTCCTCCTTGGCAGGCAGAGAGGTCATAGTGAGATCGTCCACGATACCCACGGTGAAATGATCCTTGGGCTGAGGCAGTTCGAGATTCTCATATACGCCGAGAATCATGGTAGGAGTCACGTCGGCAGAACCCAGTCCGTAACGTCCGCCAACAATCTCAGGAGCATTTGCCTTGCCATAGAAAGCATCCTTGACATCAAGCAACAGAGGTTCACCGTTGCTTCCGGGTTCCTTGGTGCGATCCAGAACTGCGATGCGCTTGCAACTTGCAGGAACAGCCTTCAGGAGGTGCTCCACGCTGAAGGGACGATACAGATGTACGCTCACCAGACCGTACTTCTTGCCATTGGCATTTGCATAATCAATTGCTTCGCGAGCAGCCTCGGTACCAGAGCCCATCATGATGATTACCTGCTCGGCATCCTCGGCACCATAGTAGCTGAAGAGGTCATACTTGCGACCTGTACGCTCAGAGATGGCAGCCATATACTTCTCCACAATAGCAGGAACGGCATCGTAATAACGGTTGCAGCTCTCGCGATGAGGGAAGAAAGTCTCAGGATTCTCAGCCATACCCTTTGCCTGAGGACGCTCGGGAGTGAGAGCGCGAGAACGGAACTCGCTTACAGCCTTCATGTTTACCAGGTCACGAACATCATCCTCCTCGATGAGTTCCACCTTCTGATATTCATGAGAGGTGCGGAATCCGTCGAAGAAATTGATGAAGGGAACGCGTGCTTCGATAGCTGCCAGATGAGCCACTGCGCTCAGATCCATAACCTCCTGCACTGAACCCTCGGCCAGCATAGCAAAGCCTGTCTGACGACAAGCCATCACGTCGCTGTGGTCACCGAAGATACACAGAGAGTGAGAGGCTACGGTACGTGCTGACACATGGAAGACACTGGGAAGCAACTCACCGGCAATCTTGTACATGTTGGGAATCATCAGCAACAATCCCTGGCTGGCAGTAAAGGTGGAAGTCAGAGCACCAGCCTGCAAAGAACCATGCACGGCACCGGCTGCACCTGCCTCGGACTGCATCTCCTGCACCAGGACGGTGTCACCAAACAGGTTCTTACGTCCCTGAGCTGCCCATTCATCAACGTGCTCCGCCATAGGAGACGAAGGAGTGATGGGATAGATGGCAGCCACCTCGCTGAACATGTAAGCCACATGTCCGGCACAGGTATTACCATCCCACGTCACAAATTTCTTTTCTTTTGCCATTTTCTTATGTTTTTTATATCAAACGTTTGTTCTGTTTTCGTTTATCTTATTCTCCTTCTGCCTATACATTATATATATATAATAGGAATCAGTAGAGAAAACCATACAGCCACAGGGGAACATCCCTGCCCGCTTCGGCTGCCGGATCGGCTATCACATAAGTGACATCCGGCATACGCCGGCGAGGCACTTCCAGACAGATGCGGAACTTGATGGTATCGTCCACCACAAACGAGCAACTGCGGTCACCCAGATTCACCTTATGACGTCCCCACAAAGCATTCTGGAAGAACGTATCCACCAGAGTCTGTCTGTCAAGCCCACGGAAAGCCATGGCATAGAGCAGATTGGTATTGTGGAGCATCACGCCCGAAGGTTTCTTGGGAAAGTCATCTCCCTGACGATACATCATGTTGAGCATGCGTGCATCGGCCAGATACTTCATGTAGTTGACCACCGTGGCTCTGCTCGTGTGAATATCCGTAGCCAACTGACTTACATTGGGCACACCCGTGCCACCCGTGGCCAGCAGATAATAGAGTTGCTTGATTTTATCGAGATACTTCAGGTCAATCTGCTTGAGAAGCAGGATATCCACCTCAATCATCATATTGATTGTCTTGAGCAGATTCTCGCTGGAATAGGTATTTTCCAGGAAGAAGGGATAATATCCATGATGCAGATAACTGTGGAAATACTCCATGGGATTGACCTTATCAAGTATCTTCCTTACGATATGCTCATGTCTGTTTTCTATTTCCTTGATTGTATAAGAGCGGAAATCGTTGCCTGTCATGAGATTGAGATACTCCCGAAAGGAGAATCCACGCAGATTATAACTGCTCACCAGCCCATTCAGTTCCACATTCTCCTCCTTGAGCCTCATCACGCTACTGCCCGTGAAGACCACCTTCAGCTGTGGTAACTTATCGTGAATCATGCGGAGTTCGTGACTCCAGTCACGATGCTTGAAGACCTGATCGATGAGCAAGACCTGACCACCCTCACGCACAAACTCTGAAGCAAACTGAAACAAAGAATGCCCTTGGAAATAGAAGTTGTTCATGTTGACGTAGAGGCACTTGCGGTTGCGTGAGCCGTAATTCTCCTTGGCGTACTGGAGCAGGAAAGTTGTCTTGCCCACTCCCCGGCTTCCTTTGATACCAATCAGGCGTTTTTTCCAGTCCACTTCGCCCATCAAGGCACGGCGCACCGGTGCGTCGGTGTGCTCCACCAAAAACTGATGTGTGCGAAAAAAGGTTTCAAGCATACCTAAAAAGGGTTATTTTTCACTTGCAAAGGTACTTGTTTTTGGTCTAATTGCAAACTACAGATGACAAAAAGTGATGATTTCTGGTCATTCTTTTTTAGGAAATACATCAATATGCCTCATTTGACTCATGATTGCGGTCTGCCTACGAAGCATGTAAGACGATGGTTCCTTGCTGCTGAATTTGAGCGGATTGGGCAATGTGGCGGCTATGAGTGCACAATTGGGACGAGTCAGTCCGGAAGATGAGCGAGAGAAATGCTGCTGAGCCACTGCCTCTGCTCCATAGATACCATCGCCCATCTCGATAGAATTAAGATAGACTTCCATGATGCGATGCTTTCCCCACATGAGTTCTATCAGGACAGTAAAGTAGGCCTCGAAGCCTTTGCGCACCCATGTACTCTTTGGCCAAAGAAACACATTCTTGGCAGTCTGCTGGCTGATGGTACTTCCTCCGCGGTTACGCTTGCCGCTCTGCCGCTCTGCCACAGCCCTGCGTATCTCCTTGAAGTCGAAACCTCTGTGGTCTAAGAACCTTTGATCCTCGCTGGCCATCACAGCCACGGGCATATAGATGGACATGGAATCCAGAGGTACCCAATGATGCTTGAGGCGGATTTGCTCACCACGCCGCACCTGCTGGGCACAACGGATAATCATCAGAGGGGTCACATATACCGGTATCCAGCGGTACAATAATACAACGAGGATTGTACTCCCAAAGAACAGGAGCACAATCCATCGTATCGTTTTTTGTATTCTCTTGAGAATGTTCATGCAGATTACTGCAGAGTACCAGCGTTGGCAGCCTTGATCATAGCCTCGCTGGCATACAGATAAACCTCCACGCGACGGCTGGCGTTCACATCCTCCTTACCATTGGCGTCATACACCAGATACTCAGGATCCTCGCCATAGCCCACAGAACTCTTAATCTGATTTGCACTCACACCGCATGTGCCCGTCAGATAAGACTTCACAGCATTGGCACGAGCCTGACTCAGAGTAAGGTTGGTGGCATCAGAACCATCACTGCTGGCAAAGCCCATGATGGCCACATCACAGTCAGTGTACACATTGAGCACGTTGGCAGCAAACTGACTGAGAGACTTCTGAGCACCTGCCTGCAGAGTGGACTTGCCCACCTTGAAGAGGATACCGTTATCGAAGGTTACCTTCACAGCCTCCAAGCCATTGGCATCAGTGGTCTTCTCAACCTCTGCATTTGCAACGGCAGCAGCAGCGGCAGCAGCCTTGTCCATCTTCTTACCAATCAAGGTACCGGCAGTAGCACCACCGGCAACACCCACACCAGCACCAATGGCAGCACCTATCTTGGCACCCTTCTTACCATTAACGAGAGCACCGATGGCAGCACCCAAACCTGTACCTGCGGCACCGCCTGCTGCTGTACCAATCAGTCCGCCCTTGGCCTTGTTGCTCATAGAGCCAGAGCCGCATCCTGTGAGGATCATGCCCAGACAGAGGGCACATACCATAAACTTCTTTCCTTTCATTGTCTTCATTTGTTTAAGAAATAGTACTATTATAGTTTCGTTTGATTTGTAATTTTCTTGGCAAAGATACACTATTTTTGCGGCATCACTCAGCCCTTTAGGCTTTTTTCAGTAATTTTGCACACGTTAAATGTGTGCTGTCCCA
>JBJFDX010000399.1:0-4559 GCA_051890235.1 Bacteroidaceae bacterium
ATCAAAGTTTGGCTGACCTGAAGTCTATTCCCTGGAACTTCACCTCGATGAGTGGAATCCTATGGTTTATGTATCCACTCATCAGCCTCTATCTGATTATTCCCATCGTATCTCCCTGGCTTGAAAAGAGCAAACCTCAAGAAGAACTCTTTTTTATCGCTTTGTTTGCCATCAGTACGTGCATGCCTTTCCTTCGCCGTTTTGTACAGACTGAATTGTGGGGCGAATGCTTCTGGAACAGTTATCACATGCTTTGGTACTGCTCGGGCTTCCTGGGCTATTTGGTGCTGGCTCATTACATACGTGTTCATCTTACTTGGTCATGCTCCAGACGCATTTTTGTGGGCATCGTATGTTTGCTTGTTGGTTCGGCATTTACTGCATGGGCATTCTGGTGGAAGGGCATACCAGGCCAGATGATAGATACTCCCGAGCTGGAGTGGGCTTGGGAATTTTGCTTGCCCAACGTGCTTATGAGTACCTTAGGTGCCTTTCTCCTATTCTCCTGTATCCGTCAGCAGAAGGCTCCAGAATGGATTACTCAGATATCCAAGATGTCTTACGGCATGTATCTCATGCATATGCTTTTCCTGGCTCCGATAGCGGCATATATAGTAAACGGGGACCAGGCGAATCCTCTGATCCCCGTTTGGGTGGCCATTCCAGTAATAGCAGTATTGACTTATATATGTTGTGTCATCACATCAAAGTTGATTTCGCTATTGCCCGGTAGCAAATGGATTATCGGTTGTTGGGCTTCTTCTGGCCTTCTTCGATATATATTTCTCCTGGTATGGGTTCTTCAAGAGCCCTGCCTCCAAGGTCATAAATATTGTTCTGAGAGCGCGTTCCACTATTGTGGGATGCGCTTCCTGTATCAGGGGACGTAATTCCAGTACCTAAATCACCGGCCTTGAATTTCTCTACGAAACATTTCATCCAATAACCGCCAAGGACAGAACGTGCGCGGAACATCCACATGTTTCCGCTATCGGAACGGTGATTGTCGCTCACGGGCACACGAGAACTGGTCTCATTGATGTATTTCCATATGGGGAACATCAGTTGGTTGAAAGTTGTAGAGGTGGGAGCCATGGCGGCTGTCCACATCACCCAGTCACTCTTGCAACCAGCTCCTCGGCTGTCAAGGGGCAGACCATACTTGTTTACTTTCCCGCGATAATAGGTGAGTTCGCGCGTACGTACATCTTTGAAGAGATCCCATTCCCATATCTGGTCCCATATGAGATTGTACTTAGTGCTCCAGGTGGAACCTGATGCACCAAAGTTGAGTAGGTAATGTATTCCACCAGTAGTGGTGTAAGCGTTCTGTTTCCAATAGGCGGCCATCTCCTCGGCTTTCTGCTTGTATTCGGCTGCTACATCATCCATGCCCATCCATGCCGCCAGTTCAGCATAACTCCTTACTCCCAACGTAGCCTTTGCCGCCAGGTTTGCGTTTCGTTCTGATGTGCCCATGAAGTCATCTGTGCAGAGCTGATTTTTGGGGTCTTTTCCGTTGGTGTACAGATAGTCTGTCCATCTGGTCAGTTGTTTCCAATACTTCCTTACGTAATCAAGATCTCCGTCCAGATGCGTGATGAGTGTAATCAGAGTAAGCATGTTTCCTGCCTCCTCCACAGGCATTCCATCCCCGTAAGTCTGTCCATTAGCGTGGGGGTAAGCTCCCAGGTCATGTGCGGTCCAGTCCTTGTTCCATCTGCCGGTATAGGCATATTGCAGAATAGGTGTAATCATGGCCTTTGCCAGAGTGGGTGAATACACCCAGAAGAGTGGTTGTGAGGGATAGGTCACATCCAGTGTGTTGATAAATCCGCCTGAATCATTTTCTCGGGACATGTATAGCAGATTGCCTTCAGAGTCGCTTACCAGTTTATGCGCTGCACATACCTGTCGATACACTGCGCAACAAATTTCGGCATACTTTTCTCCTCCTGTGTTGAAGGCATCGTCATAAACTTTCTCGTCCATCTGTCGGCAGCGAACCATGATGTTGGTATATTCCTTGTGCAGGTCCTGTATGCGTGATGTGATGGTCACCTTGCCGTTCTGAGTCCAATAAGCTCTGCGATTGCTCTTGAAAAACTGAATAGAGAAGACATCGTCATAGGAGAGCGAAAGGAAAGAACCTGCAGGTTCGGGACCAATAGTTCCCAGCGAGTCGGTATATGCAATAGAGTGGTAGGGGCTTCCTGCATTCTGTCGTGCGGTACGAACTTCCTCCACTTGACCGGTGGTGAGGAATTGGCTTATGGCATCGGTATGGGTAATAATGCTGAGTGTCTTCCCTGTCTCTTCCTGTGCACTTACGTAATAATATCCCCAGTCAATAAGTTCACCCGTATGTGACAAGGGATTCTGAGCGGAGTTGCCTGTACGTACTACTTTCAGTCCTGGGCAGGTGGTGGAACTCATGTAGCGAGTCTGAGCTGTCTGAGTGTTGTTTTTCAGTGCCATTGCAGCAGATGTTTCCATCAGAATGCTTACGTCATGAGGATTTCCATCGTTGCTTTGTACCTGATAAGATATGTAGGTAAGCGGTGTGGTGAAAAGTTCCAAGTCATCCATGACAAGTGGGGTGGTGAATACCACATTCAGGTTCACATTTCCACAGGTGAAGGTGTAATAAGTGCTGGTAGGCATGACCACGCATGACTTCTGCACGGCTGTGGTGAAGTTGTCCTTGGCTAATCCAAAGTCTACGTAGGCTCCACCCGCGTTGTTTGTACAATGTGCGGCTATTACATTTTCTCCTTCATGTAGTAATGACCTGTCAATCTTTGTTGTTTTTCCGTCCACGTTCCATGTGTATCCCGTGGATACCACTTGCTTGCCGTTGACGTAGAGTTCAAAGGTGTCATCATGCTTGTACGTTACATAATAATCGGCAGTCTGGTCAATGTCTGTCAGCGTTACTTTACGTCGAACCCAAATGTTGCTGCCTGTGCCTTCCCAAACTGTTCCGATATTCCCATAGTTATCATCGTCACCTCCCCATGCGGCTTTGCCTTGTGTCCAGGAAGAATCATCGAAATCCAAGGTGGTCCATGCAGTTCCTGAGGGAGCTGATGTGGTGTAACGGCCTGTCCAGACCTTCTCGTCGGCCATGGCAGCCAGTGTTTCCAAAGTTTGTCCCATAAATCTGTAGGCCTTGCCATCTACGCGAATTACTCCGTTGAGAGGCTTCGGTGTGTTATGCCAATGGGTAGGTGAGCCTTGGTAAAGTCTGTCATAGGGACTCCAAATGCTGAAGTAAGGGTCCACGCTTATCAGCGGAACAGAAGGAAGTCGAAGTGCATTACTTCGCACGGGGGTAAAGAAATCGTCTTCCTGTGCCATGATGTTAGGACTCAATAGCAGGCTGACTAATGCCGTTACTAATAGAATTTGTTTTCTCATAAGGTTATTTTTATTGTTTTTGAATATGGTTGTCTTCTCTCTAATCTCTTATTTGCTGAGGGCATCGATTATTTGTGTTGGACGGCCATTACTGAGGAATGCCCCTTGGGTGTAACCTTTCCATCCTTCATAGGCTTCGGGTTCCCAATAGAAGATACCTCGGCATGTGGAGTTTTTTCTGGCTTCGCTCACCAATTGTCTCATGCACATGCTGCTGGCTGTTTCCTGACTGACAGGTACCCCACATTCCACGATTATGCAGTCTTTCTTGTATTTGTTGTAGATCATATCAATTGTTTGAAGGCAATAGGCAATGGCGTCGTTTTCGTTGGTTACCGTATAAGAAGCTCCTACTCCGAGGGGAGAGAAGGTGGAACCAACGGAAAGCGTTGGATAGATGACCAATCCTATCTGGTCAAACAGACTCTTGTCCAATCTGTCCAGGGCATCACATAAGGTGTGTTGGTTAAGAGGATCGCCTGCGGCAACGATAATCTGGGCTTCAGGAAACAGTTCCTTAGCCGTCTGACATCCAGTGTTGATAATCCTGACATACTGATCAGCATGCCGCGTGATATCACCTTCAGGCCATAATAACCCTTGGCTCAGTTGGTTGCCAATCTGAATCCATCGTGGTTGAATATCCTCTTTGATAAGGGTTTTCAATACTTCTGTGGTGTGATTCTGTACGTCTGCCACAAGCATGTCTATGTTGTGCTCCTTCCAATCCTCTGGGGTACGTTGGAGTATGGATGTGGCTATTGTGTCGCTGAAATGAAAACTGATTAAAAGATCCATGCCGGAAAGACTTACTTTTTTTGCTTTGCGTATGAGGTCAGGCATGTCACAATAGCCATCTTTAGGGTTGACCAATACGCGCAGGGCAATTGCATTCAATCCTAATTCCTGCATTACGGTAGGACAGTCCTTAGCCTCTCTGCTGCTCCAAGAATAGAATTTTTTTCCCTCGTCCTCCATCTGCGAGTACCAGCTGATGTCAGCACCTCGGGTAAAGTCCTCAGGTTTGATGTCGGGTATGGTGTCTTTATTGGTTGTATCAGGCACTTCTATGCTATCCCCTGGAGTTGGCGTAGGAGGTTTAGGAGGTGTGATGTCTCCTCCTCCGCAGGCCAATATGG
>JBJFDX010000400.1:0-4517 GCA_051890235.1 Bacteroidaceae bacterium
AGTTCATCAAGATAGGAGTCGTGGAGTTCGTCCACCAGGTCGGCTTCATATAGTTCCTCTATATCAAGTGCCCCCTTGATGGTAAAATGATAAGTGTAGCACGTGTCGGTCTTGTTGTATGTGGCGCTATCCAGGGTGGTGTATTCGTCTATTGTGTGCGGACAGTTTCTTGCGGTAAATTCCTTTGCCTCGCGTACAAGTTTCTGGTCTCTTGATTCCTTGCAGCCAGTGGCAGAGAGGAGCAGAATGAGGAATGTCGCTGCAGTAATTTGTTTGTTACTTAACATATTTTTGTAGATTTTTTTAATTATCGAAGTATTTTGCGCACGAGTTGCCGTCCATCCTCATAAATTGTCTTCTGAAGATGGATACCCTCGGATGGTCCAGCGATAAGTTGTCCTTGGAGGTTGTAATAAGAGACAGCAAGCACTTTTCCTGAGGGAGTGACAGACGCTATCTCGTCCTCCTCTCCCACGGATATAAGCATAGGCTCATTGCATGATCCGAGAATTGTCTGTGGAGTGAAGATAATCTGTTGGTTTGCTGTTATTTCTTGACCCTCAGTATCCAGTAAACGGAATGTGAGAGACTCTCCACCCATGCCATGAACATTGAGGTACAGTAGGTCATCTGAAACTTGTGCCACACCCCTGCATTCATCGCCTGAGAATACGCCCAACGTGTATTCTGTCGGGGATACAGGATTGCCTGCCACCTGGAGAACGCACACCATGCTCATCACATTGCGATGGGCATGAATGTCGAGTGGCCATGGGGTGTCCTCTGCATTGAGAGGAGCAACGTATCTTCGCTTGCCTGTGCGAGCAGCCGTGAGTGTATTCCATGTAAACTCTTGGGCTTGTCCTACTTTCATCAGATAGGATTGTCCTGGTGAGAGCGAGGTGAGCGGTCCTTTCCATTCGTCATTATCGTAAACGGCAAAGGTTTCCATTCCCACGATGACATCTCCTTGGGTAGGTACAAAATTCTGCAAGGCAGCACGTAGGGTAGTGGGATTGTAGAGAGGAACACCTATCCAGTTCCATCCTGCCTGAAGTGTGACAGGTTGGCTGACATCATACAGATGACCACGCAGGCTGATGGAGGCGTCCTGACTCATGCATAACTTATATCCCACAGCAGGCGTAAGTTGGGTTAAAGAACCTATCCATCCGGTTTCTGTGTCTGCCACGATAGAGTCCTTGCTGTCACAAATCAGTTGAGCATAACTGGCAAAGCGACTCTTGTCAATGGGGTTGGCCAAATTGTGTGAGGTCCAGTTCCAACCCTTTACCAGATCGAGTGTGATGGCCATCTCGTCATCCTCCCATCTCTGGGTATCGTCCTGTGTGAAGTCATAGGTGCCCAACTGATTGGCCTTGCTGATGGTAGGCAGAGTGAAGATGCTTTCATAGACTCCTCCGTCTGGATATCTGCCGTAAGTTTGCCAGCGGTCCTGGGTCATATAGTCGATTCTGTCTTCCCAAGTTCCGTCCTGAGCCTGTAGGATGACCGACGCACCATCAGCATTATCCAGTTTGAAAGGAGCGTGAAGTTGATTTACGGGCTGACTGCCATCACACCAGATGATGACATGTCCATATGCAGGCACTATGGTGTTGGTTTCTGCTGTTGCTTGAATCTGATATTTGTGCGGATTCTGAATGTTGTCGCTCAGATACATACCTGCAATATCAACGGGAGATGATGTGGTATTGTAGAGCTCTATCCAATCCTTCTTCTTGTAATGATCGTTTACATATATGTCGTTTCCGGCGCTTATCTCGTTGATTCGTATTGGATTTGCCCCTCGCTCCAGCAGTGTTCGATAATCTTTAATGGGCTCATATATTGCTTTTAATGTGTATGTTCCCACGCTAAGAGATTCAGACAGAGCGAAGGTTTCCTGTGTGCTTATTATCTGCTCGGGACTTACTTCGTGAGAATATTGTACCAGTTGAGCGTCCCAGAAGATGTCGCTCGAGGAGGCTGAGCAGTTGTGTACCTCTACCGCCAGAACGTTCCATCCCTTTTGGAATTTGTCTGCAGGGATGTTGATAGTTTGTTCATATGGGTCATCACCCACGAAAGTTCCCGTGTAGTAATCGTATTTTACCTCAGATGAACAGAGGTATCCATCGATATCCTGTCCGTTGATGTAGCATCTGAATCCGTCATCCACCCGATAGTTGAGTGCAAAGGACGTGTTTTCGCCAGGATCTTCATCCAGATAGAATCGGCATCTGAGGTAATAAGTAGGCCGCTTGCTTGAGCTGTCGGTCCCATAATCGAGGGTGGTCTTGATATCCGAATACATAGGCTTGTTTTGACTGGCGTATCCCAGGGGCGCCTGTCCAATCTTCCAATCCGTGGTATTGTAATTAAGTTCCGTCCAGTTCACGTCATCCAGTGACCCCTGATCGTAATAAGTCCATGCAGAAGAGAAGGCCACGGGTGTGGCAATGACCTTGCCCGAGGACTGTCCTTCCTCCTGTGCCCAACCTATGAAGGTATATCCAGCAGGAGCTTTGGCCGTGATGATGGCCGGAGCATAAACCTTTCCCGAAAGTTGAGCCCTGGGAATCTCCTGTCCGTTAAGCAAAAGCCGTGCCTGGGAAATATTGCTGCAGACGGAAAGATTATAGGGTGAGGGCAGATTGAGCGTGTTGGCCATGTTGTTGATAATGGATCCATTGTAATTGTTACTGATAGTATTTGCAATCCCCGTATTGCTGGAGTTGCCCTCAAATTGCAAAGCGGTATTTGTATGGTCATAAAATGCCTGCACTATGGCCGAGCAAGAATCAGGATGCATCACACTGCCATTGACAATGGAAAAGGCTGTAACAAACAACTGGCGGAAGGGGTCGTACTGCATGAGATTGCGGAACAGGTCGTCAACATCTTCTTGATATGACCCATTAAGCAGGCTATTGGTCATATTATTATTACCGAACGCACTATCGCAATCAAAGAGTACGAAGCGGAATTTCCCTTCATTGCTTCGGCAGCGATATGCCTTGACATTATTTGTATTTGTCACCCAGTCACTATTGCCCAGGTAACATTCCAGCGCCATGTAATTGACGTACTCATCCATATCAAGCAATCGGCAAATCTGACTGTAGATATCGGCACTCTTGTTTGCGGCCAACTCCTTGGAGAGTTCCACCAGGCGGTTCCACGCCTCTTTGTCGCCAACCTTCTGATTGTAGCCGCCGTCACCCAAATCGAACTGATCCATATCATCGGTATCAATACCTCGGTTGCTATAACCGAAATGACGATTGTTGGACTCGCGTATGTTGAGCATTCCCAAATACTCCCCATTGAAAAAAACATGGGCAGACTGGCAATCCTGAGTGTCTACATTGAAATCACTCTGGATGACCATCTGAGCCAAACTGGGGTCTATGATGCGCGAATATGTGTCGTTGCCTCCGTTACGTACCTGCCATACCTTGTATTTATTATAGGGCTTATTGGGAAAAACAGGATAATCCAAACTGTTTTTCCCCTCGTATCGCTTGTCGGTCTTGATACGGAAAGAGGATTTCATAGGCCAGTATTTACCATCTACAGTTCCTCCGCCATATGCTCGCGTCCAACCACCACAGATTTCGAAGTCAGTCTCTTGATTGATTCTTGTCATATATTCCAAGGATCCATCCATTTTGACAGGTTCCATATATTCCACATTCACAGGTCGCTCCCAGTCCATATTCCAGTTGCAGGCATCACTCTGCCCTTTTCCAGACATTCCATTAGTGCCCTTGGTGTAGACACCTATGGTATCGTCATACAGATTATCGGGATTGGTCACCACGCTTAGGACAGGTAGATAATAATCATGGTTTCTATAAATAAAGGATCGCGTGACAACTGGGCTTGGCAGGTAACCATCAGCAAAGAGGCAGAAACGCAGGATGATGGTTTTCTGGATGTTGAATACTCCATCGGTTGACGTTTTGCCGTTGGAAAGAGTTGGTGTTGTGCCATCGGTGGTATACCTGAGAGTGGTTCCCTGAGGGATGGTTACGTTTACAGAGAAGGACTTGTCAAAGAGAGTGCCTTCCTGATCTACTATAGGGGCCGAGAGACGTTGTTGTGCGAAAGAACTTCCATGGTTGGATTGTCCCGGAGTAGGAGTTGAGCACATGCTCCACTCATTGCCGCCATCAGTAGTTCTTGCCCAGGAGCAACGTGGAATGCCGGCAGGGTAAGGTTGCTCAAGGAGTATCTGCCCGTTGCTATTGAAGAGAAAAAGCGTGTCTCCCTCGGCGTCTAACTTAAAGTTTACCTGATTCTCGGCTTGTCCCCCGTAGTTGCCGTCAGCTGCGTTATGGTCAAACCACAAGGTCGCGTATCCTTTGGGGTCCACCTTAGCCATGGTTTCAGGAATGAGGAACTGACGTGTGTTGCCAGCATCCTGGGATACGTACAGACCTGTAAGGATAATTTTTGCGCTTGTAGGATTGTATAATTCTACCCATCCTCCATAATTGTACGAGGGATCC
>JBJFDX010000401.1:0-4515 GCA_051890235.1 Bacteroidaceae bacterium
GATTCATGGGGAACCACCCCTTCTTTACTCGGTTGTGCTGGGCAAATATTTCTCCTATACTCCAGAACGAAGAGAAAGCAATAACACCCAAAATGATACTAACAGTATTGCTTGTGCAGAGCAGACTGGCTGCACAGAATCCAATGCCGGCCACCAGAAACATCCACCAGCATCTGCGGCCCCAGTAATACTCAGCCTTGATGACCAAGGGATGAAAAGCGCCGATGGTGAGAAAACTGGCCACACCAATGATAATGCCTGTGAAATTCATAGAAAACGTAGTTTGTGGGTTGCAAGCAGAGTCTGCACAATGCCGCGTGCGAAAAGATAGCAGAGGAATGCCATCCATAGCGCATCATTGTGCAGGAAACTCCTTGTGGATAGATATACAGCAAAGAAGATGATGGCTCCTATCATCGTGGAAAGCAGCATGCCGCGTGTGTAGGTCATCCCGATAAATACGCCATCCCATACCATAGCCTGCATGGCCACAATAGGAATCATGTACACCCAGGGCAGGAACAGATTGGCCAGGAACAGAACACGTGGAATGTCGGTAAAGAAACGTATAATCCATTCACCCGCAAAGATGTAGGCCATGGTGAATATGGCTGTGATGATGACTGACCACAAGAAAAGTGCCAGCACACATTGCACGAGTCCATGTCGGTCGCATGCTCCTGTGTATCTGCCGCTCAGAGCCTCACCTGCATTAGCCAGTCCGTCGGTGATGTATGAGTAGATGATGAAGAGTTGCATCAGCAAGGCATTGGCAGCTAGAATGTCGCTTCCTTGCATGCTGCCTGCACGTACAAAGTAGACGGTGACGCACACCAGGCACAGGGTGCGTAGGAAGAGGTCACGATTGACGGCCAGAAACTCTTTCCAAAGGACGGGTACACTCTCATGCAGTGTGGGAGCATTGAGAGTCATGCGATGTTTGTGCATAAAGAGAATGCATAGTCCCAGTCCGGCCCATTGAGCTACCATTGTTCCAGTGGCCACACCTTCCATTTTCCATCCCAGGGCATAGACCAGAACAAGGCTTATGAGTATGTTGACAATATTCTGGAAGAGAGCAACAAACATGGGCGAACGTGTGTCTTGTGCTCCTATAAACCATCCGTTGAGACAATACTGGCCTAATACGGCAGGGGCCCCCCAGATGCAGATGTAGAAGTAGATGCGTAATTGGGCGGCAGTCTCTGGGTCGGGTTGCATAATCATGGTGGCCATGTTGAGCAACTGACTTTGATGTATCAGGAGCAGTATGCTGATAACTGTTCCTGCCAGAAGGGCCTTGCGCAGCACAGCATTCATGCGCTGTGGGTCTTCCTGCCCGTGCGCCTGTGCCACCAGTCCAGTAGTACCCATGCGCAGAAATGAAAATATCCAGTACACCATGTTGAATATAGTGGTTCCCAGGGCTACGGTTCCGATGTATATGGAACTCCCCATGTGGCCAACGATGGTGCTGTCCACCAGACCGAGCAGAGGCACGCTGATGTTGCTGATGACTGCTGGCAGGGTGAGCTTGAGTATGCTCTTATGGATATTTTCTTGCTTCACGTATTACTTGATGGTGAGTTTGACTATCTTTCGTTCTGAATTGAGCAGGGCAGAGGCTCTGTAATGGTGATTGGTGTTCAGGGTAGGATCCTTGCGTACCATGGTCTCTTCAATTGTGAAGTCAATGGAATAGCCCAGGGAGGAGTCTGGCATACTCTGTCTGCGGATGTTCATCTCTTCCTGAATCATATAGTGCAATCCTATCACGTCTTTTTCCATCTTCTTGGTTGCATAGGCCGCAATTTGGGCAGGTGTGGCTTGCTGTGTGTCGCAGAAGGACTGAAAGTCTGAGGCAATGCACAGGCGGATGGCGGTGGTGTCCTGTTTGCCTAATCCGTTGTTGAGGAAGTTGTCCAATGCTCCTCGTGCCATCATCTTATCCTCTGGAGTCACCTTGGTCATTGCCAGATGGTTTTTTACGCTGGCAGCCTCTGTTACGTGCTGACCTTCAGGATGCAGGTTCAGGTAGGTGTCGATAGCCTGTGGTGTCTCTTCACTTACAGCTTGCGCCCAGTCAATGGAATCCAGAATATTCTCGCAGATGCAACGTCGGCGTGACTGAGGATGTTGTTCCAGAAATTGTGTTACGCTGTTGTGCGAGATGTTGCTGAGCATGGATTCCCAGTCTTCGTTCTCTTTGACAAGGGTCTTCATGCGTTGCTTGACTTCTTCGTAATGGCTGCTTTCGGGAAAATCTGTGAGGAATTGTTCAAAGAACTTCGGATCTGTGAGCGAATCCAACTGTGCATACATCTCTTCCTCACGTGATTTCTCCTGTTGCTGATGGAAATAATAATAGGAACCAGCCGCAGCAGAGAGAAAGAACAGGAGTCCAAGGAGTCCTTTCACTATGCCCAGTCCGTGTTTTTTCTTTTTTGGATGCTGTCCATCGGACTGTGTATTGCCTGTGGCGTCTTCTTGGTTATCATCCTTCTCCGTAATGGGTTGCAGGATGTTTTTGCAAGTATCACACCGATCTGCGCTCTTCATCACATAGGTGTTGCAATATGGACATTGACGTATCATACCGCGTATGGCTATGCCGCAATGGGGACAGGTGCCAGCCAGAGAGGAGACTCTTTCCTTGCACTCTGGACAGATTATCATGCTCATTATTTTATGATAAATTCAGTTTTGAAATATTTCTTTATGCAAAGTTATGCGTTTTTTCTGTAACTATTACTTATTCAGAAAAAATTCTCCTGTGAGGGCTTTGTGTGGATTGTAATGGGACGAGTAGGGTGTAGGGAACAACTCCCTTTGGGAAAGGGTGGTGTGGATAACACTATTCAGTCTGTGTCACAACTTTCAGGCGGAGTATTCGTGAGGTGTGGTCAGTCACGCGGAATCGATTGTCGGAACGTAGTCCTATCACCCAGATGATGTCTTCTCCGCTTGTTACCACCCATTGCCGCTCTTTCTGAAAGCGGTTGAGTTTGCAGTCAGTCATCAGGTTGCTCACCAGTTTGTAGCCTTTCATGCCAAGGGGTACCATTTTGTCTCCCTGCTTCACAGGGCGAGTGCTTAGGGGAAGCACAAGTCGGTCGGCATCAAAAAAGGCTGTAAACTGGTCGGCAGGCTCCATTCTGTCCACTATATCTTCTTTGATGATAGGCTTTTCCGTTTTGATTCCTTTCCGCTCAGCCACAAGGGCAGTTCGGTCAAGGAGGACACGATGGGTATCACTCTCCCAGATACGTCCGCAGGTGTTGTCTCTTGCTGCCAGCATCTCAGCCTGCTGTGCGGCATTGAAGTGCATGGGGCGTAGCCATTCGTGGAGAAGAACGTTCTCTTTGGGCGAATCAGCAAGCCACTTTAGGTCAAACTCAGAGGGAGTTATTCCGCAATTTTTCATGCTTGTCTGCACACCTTCTTGGTAATAGGGAAGGCTCCCCTGAAGGATGGTGCATAGGGCAGAGAGTGCCTCGCTTATTTGGGGATTGATGGTGCTCAGAAGAGGCATTACGTCCAGCCGGATACGGTTGCGTATGGCGTCACGCTCAAGATTGGTGCTGTCGGTTACATAATCTTGATGAATGGAGGACAGATATTGCAGAATATCCTGTCGGCTCACACAAAGCAGAGGTCGGATGATTCCCTCACGGCTGTTCTGCATTCCTGCCAGTCCGCGCAGGCCTGTACCTCGCAGAAGATTGAGCAGCAGAGTTTCTGCCTGGTCGTCACGATGATGGGCCACGGCGATACCCTGTGCTCCCTGTTTGCTTATCTCACTACGAAACCATCCGTAGCGTAGGTCTCGTGCAGCCATCTCCACGCTTGTGTGATGCTCTTGTGCGTATTCCCTGGTTTGAAAGTGCTTGATGGTGAGTGCTATGGACCGTTTTTCGCACAATCGTGTGACGAATTCCTCATCTCGGTCTGATTCGTTACCGCGCAGGTGAAAGTTGCAATGGAGTGCATGCAGAGAATAGCCCAAATCCTGAAGTATACATAGCAGGGCCACAGAATCGGCTCCTCCGCTGAGTGCTACCAGCACAAGTTGTTCTTTGCGGAGCAGTTTCTCATTATATATATATAAGGCTACTCGATTCCTCATTCTGCTTTTTTGAGGATGTTGTCCACCAGATTGTCACCCAGTTCCTTGGCTCTCAACAGATGTTTATGGGCCTCTGTCTTGTCGCCTTTCTCAAGCAGACATACCCCCAGGATGCGATGGGCATCAGCAAAGTCCTCGCTAAGCGTGATGGCACGTTGAGCGTAAGAGATGGCTTGTTCATTTTGCCCTACACGATAGTTGAGTGAAGCGGCCTCGGCGTGCAGTACTGGTTCACGTGGTGCCAGTTTGATGGCTTTCTCTATATCGTTGAGTGCCTGTGCATACATACGGCACTTGACTTCCATCTGTTCTCTCTCGTAATAAAAGTTTGCTGTGACATTACTGCCTGAGAGATGCTCAAAGTCATTGTATCCGGAAATGGCTTCCCT
>JBJFDX010000402.1:0-16701 GCA_051890235.1 Bacteroidaceae bacterium
AGTATTGACCTTGACGGACTTTCTACGGGCATTTATGTCGTTAAGGCTATCACGGGCAAGCAGACAGCAGTGAAGAAGATTTATGTCAGGTAAGTGACACACATGGATTGATTATGTTCTCTTTAAAAATAATATTGGCATGAAAGCTCTAACCAAAACAGAATTTAACCTGCCTGGGCAGGTGAGCGTGTACCATGGTAAGGTGCGCGACGTGTATGACATCAACAATGACCTGATGGTTATGGTGGCTACCGATCGAATATCGGCTTTTGACGTGGTTTTGCCCAAAGGCATTCCTTTCAAGGGGCAGGTACTCAATCAGATTGCGGCCAAATTCCTTGATGCTACAGCCGATATAGTTCCAAACTGGAAATTGGCCACTCCCGATCCTATGGTTACGGTGGGTCTCAAGGCCGAGGGCTTCCGCGTGGAGATGATCATCCGTGGATATTTGACAGGTTCGGCATGGAGAGAGTATAAGAATGGTTGTCGCGAACTCTGTGGTGTGAAACTTCCCGAGGGTATGCGTGAGAATCAGAAGTTCCCCGAGCCTATCATTACCCCTACCACCAAGGCAGAGGAGGGACACGACGAGAATATCAGTCGTGAGGAGATTATTGCAAAGGGGATTGTCAGTCGTGAGGATTACGAGCAGATGGAGCAATATACCCGCGCTCTCTTTGCTCGAGGCACGGAGATTGCTGCCGGCAAGGGACTCATTCTGGTGGATACCAAGTATGAGTTTGGAAAGCGTGATGGCAAGGTGATTCTCATCGATGAGATTCATACCCCCGATAGTAGCCGTTATTTCTATGCTGATGGTTATGAGGATAAATTCCTCCAAGGTTTGCCTCAGAAGCAACTCAGCAAGGAGTTTGTGCGCCAGTGGCTTATTGAGCATGATTTCATGAATCAGCCAGGGCAGGTCATGCCTGAGATTACCGATGAATATGCTCAGAGTGTGGCTGATCGCTACATCGAGTTGTATGAGCATATCGTGGGCGAGAAGTTCCAGCCTGTCATGGCTGAGGGCGATATAGCAGCACGTATTGAGAAGAACGTTGCCGAATGGCTGGCTCAGAACGGCAAATAATCTATTAGTCTATTGGGGCATGATTGGCTTCTTGGCCAGTTGTGTCCCTTTTATTCATTCATTCTCAGACGAGAATTTACAACCGCCGACTTGATGTATAAGGCAGAAAATGTTAGGCCCTATGATTCGGGCGACAAGCGAAAGCAGGTGGAACGTATGTTTGACAAGATAGCGCATTCCTATGACCTGCTCAATCATAGTCTGTCATTGGGAATCGATCGTCGTTGGCGCCGAAAGGCCATCGACGCTCTTGGGAAGTATCATCCACAAGAGGTTCTTGATATTGCCACGGGCACGGGTGATTTGGCCATCATGAATGCTCTCCGCAATCATCCTGCGCGTATCATAGGTGCAGATATCAGTGAAGGCATGATGGAGATAGGCCGACGTAAGGTAGTTCAGGCTGGTCTCTCTCATGTTATCACGTTCCAAAGAGAGGATTGCACCAGTATGTCCTTTCCTGATGCCTCGTTTGATGCTGTGACTTCATCTTATGGAGTGCGCAATTTCAGCGATCTTGATGCAGGTTTGCGTGAAATGTGTCGCGTTCTACGTCCTGGCGGTCATCTGCTCATTGTGGAACTCAGTACGCCCGTACGTTTCCCCATGAAGCAACTCTTCTCGGTATATGCTCATGTGGTGATGCCTTTGATGGGCCGTCTCATCAGTCATGATGATAGTGCCTATACCTATCTTCCTACCAGTATGGAGGCATTTCCTCTGGCCGAGGAAATGGAGCAGATTTTGCGTAAGAACGGATTTTCGGATGTGCGCTGGGAGCGTTTTTGTGGTGGTATCAGCACCATGTATCTGGCTACCAAGTGATGGAGATGTTTGTAGATGCAAAGGATTATGGATAGATATGGTATTATAGGTTTCCCCTTGGGACATAGTTTCAGCCGAGCTTTTTTTACGGATAAGTTTCAGAAAGAACATTTAGATGCCGAGTATGTCAACTTTGAGATACCTTCTGCAGACATGCTTCTTGAAGTTGTTCGGAGCAATCCTCAGTTGAAGGGACTCAATGTAACTCTCCCTTACAAGGAAGCTGTCATCCCCATGCTGGACGAGTTGAGCGATGAGGCTCGCGAGATAGGAGCTGTCAATGTGATTCAGGTGCGTGAAGGTAGACTGAAAGGGTTCAATAGTGATATTATAGGTTTTATGGATAGCATTCGCCCATTGTTGAAACCCTGGCATCAGCATGCTTTGATACTGGGCACAGGTGGTGCCAGTCGTGCCATAAGGGTTGGTCTTCAGAGACTTGGACTGGACTGGACTTATGTGAGTCGCACTCCTGCTTGGGAGCGTCTTACTTATTCCGGCCTTACCGAGGAGGTGATGTCCCATTATCAGGTTATTGTCAACTGCAGTCCTGTGGGGATGTTCCCACATGTGGATGCCTGTCCCGATATTCCTTATCATCTGCTTACGGACAAGCACTTGCTCTATGACCTTGTCTATAATCCTCAGGAACCTCTCTTTCTCAAGCGTGGGGCTGAGCGTGGGGCAATGGTAAAGAACGGGTTGGAGATGCTTCATCTGCAGGCTTTGGCCAGTTGGGAGTTCTGGCACGAACAGTAAGATTTCGCTCATACGGTTCTTCCCTCTTTCTCGGAATATCAGGCGGAAGGGCCGTTGTCTTGTTTTTCGGAGGCATTTGTGCAGAATGGTTGCTGCCAGAGGCATTCCTTGTATACTCTTTCTTCATGCGATTTCAGAGATGGATGCGTGAGTGGTAGAGGATACGATTATTATAGCTTAAGAACTAAAAAACGAACAAATAGAGAAATATGAATCCAAGAAAACCAAGAATTGTGGTTGTGGGCAGTACTAATGTGGACTTCTGTTCCTATGTGGAGCGTTTGCCCCAGCCTGGTGAAACGATTGGCAATGGAGTGTTTATGCAAGCCAACGGAGGCAAGGGTGCCAATCAGGCAGTGGCTGCCGCCCGATTGGGTGGGGACGTATGTTTTGTGACTTCGATAGGAACAGATACTATAGGAGATGAACTCATTAAACATTTTCATTCAGAAGGGATAGACTGTTCGGCTGTCTTTCGCACTCCAGATGCCAGTACAGGGATAGCCTTGATAGTAATCGATAGCAAAGGTGAGAATATCATTACAGTCAATCCTGGTGCAAATGCTATGCTCACGTGCGATTTGATTGATGAAGTCGGAAAGATCATAGCCGACGCAGATGCTTTGGTGATGCAGGCCGAGATTCCTTACGAATCGGTCAAGTATGCAGCCAGGGTGGCTCATGAGGCAGGTGTACCGGTTATTTACAATCCTGCCCCTGTGTGTGCTGTGGATGATGAGATGATGTCGCTCACCGATGTGATGATACTCAACGAGACAGAGGCTGCCATCCTGTCGGGACGCGAATGTGTTTCTGATGCGGCTCAACAACTCTTGCGGCGTGGTGTCAGCAACGTGGTTGTCACACTTGGTTCAAAGGGAGCCTTTTATGCCTGTAGTCATGGCTCTTCGGCCACGATTCCGTCGTTCAAGGTCGAAGCTGTTGATTCTGTAGGTGCTGGAGATACCTTTTGCGGAGCCGTTGCTGTGGCATTCTCGCAGAGAAAGGTTTTGGATGAGGACGTCTTGCGTTATGCCTCGGCAGCTGCAGCCATCTCCGTAACTCGTCACGGCGCTCAGCCGTCAATTCCTTCTGCCGAAGATACTCTTGCTTTCATCTCCGAGCATACTCCCTCGTTGTTGGGATGAACTTTTTGTATAAATCTTTTTTTCAATTATAAGAACTGACTAAGGAGGATGTAAAAATGTATATAGTTAATGATTATGGTTTAGCCGTTGTGCTTTGCGTTATCACCATGATATGTTGGGGCAGTTGGGGCAACACTCAGAAACTTGCAGCCAAGAATTGGCGTTATGAACTCTTTTATTGGGATTACACGTTGGGCATTTTGCTCTTCTCGCTTCTCTTGTGCTTCACACTTGGCAGCATGGGCAGTCAGGGACGCAGTTTCGTTCCCGACTTGGTGCAGTTGGATGGCAGTCGTGCCCTTAGCGCTCTTGCCGGAGGTTTCATCTTCAACGCTTCCAACATATTGCTTGCGGCAGCGGTCTCCATTGCCGGTATGTCGGTAGCTTTTCCTCTTGGCGTAGGCCTTGCCCTCGTCTTGGGTGTAATCATCAATTATTTCAGCAGTCCCAAGGGCGATGTAGTCCCCTTGTTTGCGGGTGTGCTTTTAGTGGCTTTAGCCATCGTGGTCAATGGTCTGGCGGCCCGTCGTAAGGGTGGAGACAGTTCTGGTAACTCGCGCCTTGGTATCCTTCTGGCCGTTGTTGCAGGCATACTCATGTCCTTCTTTTATCGATTTGTGGCAGCGGCCATGGATCTTGATAATTTTACTTCGCCAACTCCCGGAATGGCCACGCCCTATACTGCGTTCTTTATCTTTGCATGTGGTATATTCCTGAGCAATTTCTTGTTCAATACGCTTGCCATGCGACGTCCTTTTGTTGGAGCTCCAGTGGGATATCCTGAATATTTCAAAGGGAGTGTTGCCACTCACCTGGTGGGTGTGTTGGGCGGTTGTGTATGGGGGTTGGGTACGGCCCTCAGTTATATTGCCGCAGGAAAGGCTGGAGCTGCCATCTCATATGCTCTTGGACAGGGTGCTCCCATGATTGCCGCTTTGTGGGGAATCTTTGTGTGGAATGAGTTCCGAGGGGCCGATGCTGTCAGCAAGCGATTACTTGTGCTCATGTTTGTACTCTTCCTTTCCGGACTCTCTCTCATTACTTTTGCAGGAGCCTGATTCTTGGTTTGAGTCCAGGGTGTCTGGCGTTTGTGTCAAACCTGCCTTGTGTTTCTGTCAAAGACGAGGCAAGTTTGCGCCAAACTCTCATAGGCTCTCATTTTCTCCGATTCTGCCTTCCCCTTGTGGATGTCGTGGTTCTGTAGGGATGGCATAGGGGAATGAATCAGAGGCGTATTCTGATGTCCACACCAGCCTGGAGCGGGGTACCTTTCTGATAGAATCCTCGGCCCATACTTTCAAAATAGAAAGCACGATAGTCCTGGTTGGTCAGATTCTTTCCCCAGAGGCTCAACTCCACTTGTTCGTGAGTGAGGGAGAGACGTGCATCGAGTGTGCCGTAGAAGTCCTCGCTCACTTGGTTGTCTTCCGTCCAGTATGTCTTGCCGCGTCCGTTCCAGTCGGCCTGCAGACTGATATGCTGCAGCCAGCTGTCAAGATTCCAGGTGTAACGTGCTCCTACGTTGAATGTATGCAGGGGAGCAAAGGGAACATACTTTCCGCGATAGGAGATGCCCTCTTGTGGACTGTAGTTGCGGAAGGTGCTGTGTGTGAATCCGTAGGTGGCATGTGCCGACAGGGCTTCCGAAATCTGTCCTTCGGCTGAGAATTCGCATCCTACGGCCCTGCTTCGTCCTGCATTCACGGTGATGCGTCCCAATCCATTTTCGGCCATGCGTGATACTTGCTGGTCGCGCACCTGAGTGAAGAATACTGCTGCATCCATGTGCAGGCGTTTGTTCAGCAGATTGAGGTGTGTGCCGGCCTCGTAGTTCCATGCATATTCTGGCTTGTATTGGCACAATTCTCTTAGGTTGATGTTGGGTTGGGTGGCCATGCCCATAAGCATTCCTGTGACCTTATCCTTGATGTCGGCAGGTACGGCAGGCTGTTCTTGCCGCACGGGTATGGTCACGTCGGCCACATCCTGCATGATATCGGCCTGCATCAGGCGCTGGAGGGCTCCGCTGAACTGCTGGATGTTGTATCCTCCGCTTCGGTATCCGCGTGAGATGGTGGCATAGACGTTGCTCTCCTGAATCTTGTATTGGAGCGAGAATCGGGGGAGGAGTTGCAGATAATCGTGCTTGAGTTGTCCCATGAGTTCACGCTGGGCCTGATAGACATCCTTTTTCACCAGAGTGAGTTGGCGTGTGACGCCACGCATGGTGAGCTCTCCACTCAGGTCGTATTCGTGCTGGAAGTCATATCCTGTGTTGTATTTCAGTCGTAATTTTTCGTAATCGAGCCGCAGTCCGGCAGTCAAATCCAGTCCCTTTACGTTCAACAGGTCGGTAATGGTGCTCTGATGGTAGATGGCTCCACTTCCTGTGGGTGTTTGGAAATGCCCTGGGAAAGGCAGTTCAGACCCCAGTATCTGGTCTTTGAAAATCATCTTCATGGTCATCACAGGCTGTCCGTTGGGGCCCATCTGTTCAATTACCGGCATGTTCTTGTTGGCCATGGTGTTCATGTTGCCGTTTATCCAGCTGATGCCTTCTTGCCTGAAGTTTACGGGTGCGTTGGTGGTGAGCCATTGGCAGAATCCGCTTATGCCTGTGCTCCATTCCCAATGCTTCCAGGCTCCGGGTCGGTTCTTGACGGCAATCTCCTGACTGAGCACTCGGCTGTTCTGCTTTTGCATGAGCGTGTAGATGTCGGCTCTGGTGAAGTCCTGGTCCATGTCCATCTGGTCACGCAGGTATTGGAATCCGGCTACGTAGCTCATTACGGCCTTCTGCCAGTTGTGCTCGGCCTTGAATCCCAGGTTGAGCAGATGCCGCTCATACTGGCTTTTACGGTTGAAATCCACCTGATTGATATGCTCTGAGATGGTGGGGTAGAAGTAATCCTTTTGGCTCGCTTTCTCCAGCATGTAGGGGTAAGCGCCCTGGCGGCTGTACTCATAGTTGGCATGGAAGTCCAGTCGCACCACATCCGTAGGCTTGGCCACCAGCCGGAATCTTGCGTTCGCCTCATCATCTCGGTCGGCCTTCTGGTTGTTATAGCGGTTGGTGAAATAACCTTCGGAGTGCGCATATCCGAATCCTCCTGAGAATCCCAGTCGGTTGGAGATGCGATGGTAATGTGTGGCGCTTGCCCTGGCTGTGCCGTAGGTGGCACCCTGCAGATTGATGTCGGTTCCCTGGTAATCGAGTGGATTCTTGGTGCTGACGCGTATGAGTCCTCCCATTGCATTCCGTCCGTATAGGGTACTTTGCGGTCCGCGTAGGATGTCGATGCTTTGTACGTCACTCAGGTCGAAGTCGTAGGCGCTCTTGTCCACCCAGGGGATGTCATCCACGTAGAGTCCCACGGCAGGTGTGTTGATGCGGCTTCCCACGCCTCGCATATAGATGGCTGTGGTCTGTCGGCTTCCGTAGGCGGGAATGAAGAGTCCGGGTACATATGAAGACAAGTCTGTTATGCTATGTATACCCTTGCTGATGAGTTCATGAGTACTGATGGCCGTGGATGCCAGAGGTTGTTCTCTCAGGGCTCTGTTGTCTTTGCTGTTGCTTACGGTCACCTCTTGCATCAGGGTGGTGTCAGTCTTCTCCTGGGCATATGCCGTTGTGAGGCAGAGCATCATCAGAGATGCGCATATTTTCTTCATGTTTTTTCTCCGAAAAAGTGGAATAGTATTGCAGATTGTTGTCAATCCTGTGTCATTTGTGGTGCAAAAGTACTAATTTCTTGTCAGAAAGTAAGGTGCGGACGGGAGGAAATTTGCGTGTGACACATATTTGTAATAACTTTGCATGACATATTAGAGAACCTAATTTCAAGAGAAGAACCAATGAGTAACCAACGTTACATGATGCGTGGTGTGAGTGCAGCCAAGGAGGATGTTCACAACGCAATCAAGAACATTGATAAGGGTCTGTTCCCTCAGGCTTTCTGTAAGATTATCCCTGATATTCTGGGAGGTGATTCCGAGTATTGTTGTATCATGCATGCTGATGGGGCAGGCACCAAGAGCAGCTTGGCCTACACCTACTGGCGTGAGACGGGTGACCTGAGTGTGTGGAAGGGTATAGCCCAGGATGCACTCATCATGAACACGGATGATCTCCTGTGTGTGGGTGCCGTGGACAATATTCTGGTGAGCAGTACCATCGGTCGCAACAAGATGCTTATTCCCGGCGAGGTGATAAGCGCCATCATCAACGGGACGGATGAACTCATGCAAGACATGCGCCAGATGGGCATCGGCATCTATGGCACAGGAGGCGAGACAGCCGACGTGGGTGATCTGGTGCGTACCATCATCGTGGACAGTACGGTTACCTGCCGCATGAAGCGCTCTGACGTGATTGATAATGCTAATATCCGCCCGGGAGACGTTATCGTGGGCTTGAGCAGTTCGGGGCAGGCCACTTATGAGAAGGAATACAACGGCGGTATGGGTAGCAACGGACTCACCAGCGCCCGTCATGACGTCTTCAGCAAATATCTGGCCGAGAAATATCCCGAAAGCTACGACAAGGCCGTTCCCGAAGAACTGGTTTATAGCGGACGTTATCGTTTGGATGATGCCGTAGAGGGTAGTCCCGTGTGTGCAGGCAAGCTGGTACTCTCTCCCACGCGAACCTATGCGCCCATCATTCGCAGGATTTTGGACGAGATGCGTCCCCGCATCCATGGAATGGTTCATTGCACGGGGGGAGCTCAGACCAAGGTTTTGCATTTCGTGGGCGACAATTGCCGGGTGGTGAAGGACAACATGTTTCCCGTGCCTCCACTTTTCCGTGCCATCCATGAGGAGAGTGGAACCGACTGGGCCGAGATGTACAAGGTCTTCAATATGGGTCATCGCATGGAGATTTACGTGTCTCCCGAAGATGCTCAGCGCGTGATAGAGATCAGCCGCTCGTTTGGCGTAGATGCCCAGGTGGTGGGACATATCGAGGAGGGCAAGAAGAGCTTGCTCATCCAAAGCGAATACGGCGAGTTTAATTACTGATTAGATACAGGAGAGACAAGGATGAAGCATTTCCGGATTACAAGTTACACTACCTCCGATTGGCTCAAGCAGTTGGCCCTCTTGCTGGTCCTCTGCCTTCTGGGCAGGTTGCTCATTGCCTCTCTTTCTCACGGCCATTATGTGTATGCCGCAGGACTTTCCCTGGGAATGGCAGGATGGGCGGTGATATACCTGCGCATGATGAGGAGACTGAGGGATAAGAATCCGCAGGATTAAGTTCCCCATGCCCTCACACACGACGGATACCAGACAGACATAAGACATGGAATTATTAGACAGACTCGAAGGACTCGTTTCACGATACGAGGAAGTGTCCACACTCATTACCGACCCTTCGGTGATAGCCGACCAGAAGCGTTACGTGAAACTGACTAAGGAATACAAGGACTTGGGCCGAATCGTACAGGCACGTAAGGAATATATGGGCCTGCTACAGAATATCGAGGATGCCAAGGAGATGATGGCCATGGAGGATGATGCCGAAACAAAGGATATGCTCCGCCAGGAACTTAATGACAGCGAGGCTCGCATACCCCAGTTGGAGGAGGAAATCAAACTCCTGCTCGTGCCTGCTGACCCCGAGGATGGTAAGAATGTCATCATGGAGATACGCGGAGGTACGGGAGGTGATGAGGCTGCCCTCTTTGCCGGTGACCTCTTCCGTATGTATAGCCGTTACATCGAACTCAAGGGATGGAAGATGAGCGTGAGCAGTTTCAGCGAAGGTGCTGTAGGCGGATACAAGGAAATCATCTTCAGCGTCACGGGTGAGGGTGTGTATGGCATACTCAAGTACGAGTCGGGAGTCCATCGCGTGCAAAGAGTGCCTGCCACCGAGACTCAGGGACGTGTGCATACAAGTGCAGCCACCGTGGCTGTTCTGCCCGAGGCCGAGGAGTTTGATGTGGAGATCAACGAGGGAGCCATTAAGTGGGATACTTTCCGCAGTAGTGGAGCAGGAGGACAGAACGTCAACAAGGTGGAGTCGGGCGTGCGTGCACGATATATGTGGCACAATCCCTTCACCAACGAGGATGAGGAGATACTGGTGGAATGTACCGAGACACGTGACCAACCCAAGAACAAGGAAAGGGCTCTCGCGCGCCTGCGTACATTTATATATGATAAGGAGCATCAGAAGTATCTCGATGATATAGCCAGCCGACGCAAGACCATGGTCTCCACGGGCGACCGAAGTGCCAAGATACGTACCTACAACTATCCTCAGGGCCGTATCACGGACCATCGTATAGGCTACACCATCTATAATCTGCCTGCCTTCATGGACGGACAGATACAGGATTGCATCGACCACCTCATCGTGGCCGAAAATGCCGAGCGCATGAAGGAGTCGGATCTGTAATGTCATAAATAGAAACAACCCATATTCAAGATAAACCAATATGAACAGACAAGAACTGGTGCATCAGATACGTGCCAAGAAGAGTTTCCTCTGTGTGGGACTTGATACCGACCTCAAGAAGGTTCCCCAGCATCTGCTCAACGAGGAAGCCCCCATCTTCGCCTTCAACAAGGCCATTATCGACGCCACAGCTCCCTATTGTGTGGCTTACAAGCCCAACCTGGCTTTTTATGAGGCTTTTGGCGTGAAGGGCATCATGGCCTTTGAGCGTACCGTGAAATATATCAAGGAGCACTATCCTGAGCAGTTCATCATAGCTGATGCCAAGCGTGGCGATATCGGGAATACCAGTCAGATGTATGCACGCACTTTCTTTGGCGAGTATGACGTAGATGCCCTTACCGTGGCTCCCTACATGGGCGAGGATAGCGTGACCCCCTTCCTGCAGGGATATGAGGGCAAGTGGGTCATCCTGCTGGCTCTTACCTCCAACAAGGGCAGCCTTGACTTCCAGCTCACTCGGGATGAGCAGGGCGAACGCCTCTTTGAGAAGGTTATACGCAAGTCGCAGGAGTGGGGCAACGACGACAATATGATGTATGTGGTGGGTGCCACACGCGGTCAGATGTTCCAGGATATCCGCAAGGTGGCTCCTCATGCCTTTCTGCTTGTTCCCGGCGTGGGTGCCCAGGGTGGCAGTCTGGAGGAAGTGTGCCGCTATGGTATGATTGAGGATTGTGGTTTGCTGGTCAACAGCAGCCGCGCTATCATCTATGCCGACCAGACAGAGAATTTTGCCCAGGTGGCCGCTCAGAAGGCTCGCGAGTTGCAGGAGCAGATGGCAGCCCTGCTGTAATGGTAATATTATATAGACTTACAAAGAGACAGATATGGAATTCAGCGCACAAATGATTGCCGGCCTTATCGGAGGTACCGTTGAGGGGAATCCGGATGCGAAGGTCAATAACTTTGCCAAAATAGAAGAGGGCAAGCCTGGCTGTATCAGCTTCCTTGCCAATGATAAATATGAGCATTACATTTATCAGACCGAGAGTAGCGTGGTGCTTGTCAACAGCAATTTCGTTCCCAAGCAGGAGGTCAAGGCCACACTCATCCGCGTGCCAGACGCACGTGAGGCCGTGGCCAAGTTGCTTCAGGTCTATGAGAGCATGAAACCCAAGCGCACGGGCATCAGCGACCTGGCCTTTATCGACCCCACAGCCCAGGTGGGCAAGGATTGCTATATCGGTCCCTTTGTGGCTATTGCCGAGGGTGTGGTGATAGGAGACGGTTGTGTGCTCCATCCTCATGTTACCATAGGCAAGAATGCCCGCGTGGGTGACCGGACCGAGATATACAGCAACGCTGTCATCTATCATGATTGTCAGGTGGGTAGCCGGTGTGTCTTGCATGCAGGATGTGTGATAGGTGCTGATGGCTTTGGATTCCAGCCCACCGAGGAGGGCTACGACAAGATTCCTCAGATAGGAATAGCCATTATCGAGGACGACGTGGAGATAGGTGCCAATACGTGCGTGGACCGTGCCGTGATGGGAGCCACCATCGTGCACAAGGGTGTCAAGCTCGACAATCTGGTGCAGATAGCCCATAACGATGAGATTGGCAGTCACACCGTGATGTCGGCCCAGGTGGGCATAGCAGGCAGCACCAAGGTGGGCGAGTGGTGTATGTTTGGCGGACAGGTGGGCATTGCCGGTCATGCTGTTATTGCCAACCGCACCATGGCAGGCGCACAATCGGGTATCCCCAATTCTGTCAAGAAGGAGGGTACGGCCATTCAGGGTTCTCCTGCTATCGAGGGACGCAACTTCTGGAAGTCGAGCGCCATCTTCAAGAATCTGCCCGATATGTGGAGCGACCTCAACCGGCTCAAGAAGCAGGTACAGGCTCTGCAGGAAGAATTGGAAAACAAGAAGTAACACACGAATACAGATATGTTGAAGCAGAATACACTCAAGGAGCAGTTCTCCCTAAGCGGAAAGGGACTGCACACGGGTCTCAACCTCACCGTGACCTTCCTCCCCGCACCAGCCAATCATGGTTACAAGATTCAGCGTGTGGACATGCCTGGGCAGCCCATCATGGATGCCGTGGCCGAGAATGTGATTGACACCCAGCGTGGTACTGTCCTGGGCAAGGGCGAGATGCGTTGTAGCACCGTGGAGCATGCCATGGCGGCCCTGTATGCCCTGGGATTGGATAATGTGCTCATTCAGGTCGATGGTCCTGAGTTTCCCATTCTGGATGGCAGCGCCGAACTCTATGTGAATGCCATTCTTCGTGTGGGCATTCAGGAGCAGGACGCGCCCAAGGATTACTATTACATCAACAAGAAGATGGAGTTTCGCGACGAGGCCACAGGTGCCTGCATCACTCTTCTGCCCGATGAGGACTTCTCCATCACCAGCATGATTTCCTTTGACAGCAAGGTGCTCAGCAGCCAGTTTGCCACACTCGACAATATGGATAAGTTTGCCACCGAGGTGGCAGCAGCCCGCACCTTCGTCTTCGTGCGTGAGATAGAGCCCTTGCTCATGGCCGGACTCATCAAGGGTGGTGACCTGGACAACGCTATTGTCATCTATGAGCATGAGACCACTCAGGACAATCTCGACAAGTTGTGCCAGCTCACGGGAGCCGAGCATCACAACGCTTCCGAACTGGGATATCTGCAGCACAAGCCCCTGGTGTGGGAGAACGAGCCTGCCCGACATAAGTTGCTTGACATCATAGGCGACATGGCACTCATAGGCAAGCCCATCAAGGGACGCATCATTGCCACACGCCCTGGCCATACCATCAACAACAAGTTTGCACGCATGATGCGTAAGGAGATACGCAAGCATGAGGTTCAGGCGCCTTATTATGACCCCAACAAGGAGCCTGTGATGGATGTCAACCGCATCCGTCAGATTCTGCCTCACAGATACCCCATGCAGCTTGTGGACAAGGTGATTGAGATCAGGGAGAACAGCATCGTGGCCATCAAGAATGTGACCAGCAACGAACCCTTCTTCCAGGGACATTTCCCCAACGAGCCTGTCATGCCTGGCGTGCTTCAGGTGGAGGCCATGGCTCAGGCTGGAGGTCTGCTCGTGCTGGGTAATGTGGAGCATCCCGAGGAGTACAGCACCTATTTCCTCAAGATAGATAATGTGAAGTTCCGCCAGAAGGTGGTTCCTGGGGATACCCTCGTCTTCAAGGTAGAACTCGTGTCGCCCATACGCCACGGCATAGGTACCATGCAGGGATATGCCTTCATCGGTGAGAACTGTGTGGCAGAGGCCACCTTTACGGCCCAGATAGCCAAGTAAATCATTTCACACACATATTATAATTATATTATGAGTAAGATCAGTCCGTTGGCCTACATCCATCCTGAGGCAAGGATAGGCGAGAATTGTGAGATAGGTCCCTTCTGCTACATCGACAGGGGGGTGGTCATAGGCGACAACAATACGCTGATGAATAGCGTGACCGTACTCTACGGAGCTCGTATCGGCAATGGCAACATCTTCTTCCCGGGAACTGTCATCAGTGCCGTTCCTCAGGATCTCAAGTTCCGGGGTGAGGATACTACAGCCGAGATAGGGGACAATAACAAGATACGCGAGAATGTCACCATCAACCGTGGTACGGCAGCCAAGGGCAAGACCGTGGTGGGCAGCAACAATCTGCTCATGGAGGGCGTTCACGTGGCTCATGATGCCATCGTGGGCAACGAGTGCATCATCGGCAACAGCACCAAGCTGGCAGGTGAGACCATCATCGATGACAAGGCCATCCTCAGCGCAAGCGTACTCATGCATCAGTTCTGTCGTGTGGGCAGTTATTGCATGGTGGGAGGCGGCACGCGTTTCAGCCAAAATATCCTTCCGTTTAGCCTTGTTGCACGTGATCCTGCTGCCTATTGCGGACTGAATGTAGTGGGACTCCGCCGTCGTGGATTCAGTCGGGAACTCATCGATAACATTCATCAGACCTATCGCATCATCCTGCAGGATACAGGTCGCCTCAACGACCTCCTGCATCGCGTGGAGAATGAGGTGCCCATGAGCCCCGAGATAGAGTATATCCTCGACTTTATCCGCACCAGCGAACGCGGATTTATCCGTTAACGTGCTCTCAGAAAAACGTATCTCTTATGACACTCAGACTCACACTCTTCAGCCAGGAAGTGGAGGACTTCGTGGTGGAGATCAAGATAGGTGCCGAGGCCTCCTTTGACGACCTGCATCGGCTCATCCTCCATGATTGCGGCTATCGTGAGGTGGATGGACAGCAGTTCCTCCTCTGCGACGAGGACTGGCGGGTGGAGCGCCGAGTTTGCCAGCGTGACGTTGAATCACGTTCCGAGGAAGATATCTACCTGATGCACGACACTCTGGTGGGCGATTTGCTTGAGGACGAGGGCCAGCGCATGGCTTATGTGTTCGATCCCGAGGCCAAGCGGTTCTTCATGATGGAACTCACCGAGAACATCTTCGGGCAGCCTTTGGCCAGTCCCATGGTGAGCCGCAGGCATGGTCAGGCCCCCCTGCAGTCTCGTCAGGTTCAAGCATCAGGCTCTGCTGTACAGACAACCGATGATGCCGATACGGGTGAGAATTTCTACGGAGATGATGGCTTCGAGGACGAGGAACTCGACCTCGAGGGATTTGAAATCAGCGAATAAGCCCCAGCCTGCACACTTATGACCCTGATAGTGCTGGTGGGACCTACAGCCGTGGGCAAGACGTGTGTAGCCATCCGTTTGGCTCACGCTCTGTCTTGCCCAATAATCAATTGTGACAGCCGACAGATATATCGAGGTATGGACATAGGTACAGCCGCGCCCACACCGCAGGAGATGGCCCAGGCTGAGCATTTTTTTGTGCGCCAGCTCGATTTGGGACAGGAGTATAGTGCTGCGCGCTACGAGCAGGACGTATTGGCGCTCATGCGGCAACTCTCAGCCTCACACTCGTATGCCATCCTGTCGGGCGGAAGCATGATGTATGTGGATGCCGTGTGTCAGGGCATCGATGATATCCCCACCGTGGATGCCCAGGTGCGTGTTCGTCTGAGGGAGCGTTATGAGCAGGAGGGATTGCAGCCCTTGCTTGACGAACTACTCCTCCTCGACCCCGAATATTACCGCTTGGTGGATTGCCGCAATCACAAGCGTGTCATACATGCCCTCGAGATTTGCCACACATCAGGCCGCACATATACGTCTTTTCGTGTGCGTGCCCTTCGCGAGCGACCCTTCCGCATCATCAAGATAGGCCTTCACCGCAGCCGCGAGGAACTCTTTAAGCGTATCAACGTTCGTGTGGACCGGATGATGGCCGATGGATTTCTTGAGGAGGTGCGTACGCTCTATCCTCTGCGTCATCTCAACGCGCTCAATACCATCGGTTACAAGGAGATGTTTCGTGTGCTTGATGGCGAGTGGGAACTGCCTATGGCTGTGGAGCGCATGAAGAAGAACACGCGTGTGTATGCCAAGAAACAGATGACGTGGTATCAGCGCGATTCCTCCATCCGTTGGTTTCATCCCGATGATGCATCCGATATCCTTGATTACATCCGTCAGCAATCCTCAGCCCCTCTGGAGTAAAGGACATTCTCGCAATCCTGCGTGATGCAATAAAAATCTGTCATTCCGTTGAGTTCTTTAGGGCAAAATGGTGTTAACTTTGCCGAAGACACAGAAGATTACCAACGGGATGAACCGATGCCATGGGATTCGGAGAAAGGGTGTCGATCGGAACACGTACCGGTCTGATGATACGGGGTAATCCCACAGAACGTATATATACCATATCCAACAGAAACGACCACACCGTATATGTGCAGGACAACGGAGGCAACGTATTGCAGATGGGCGCCTTGAACGACAATTCGTTTTGGACTTTCATCCCTACGGGCAAGGAAGACTGCTACTATTTGAAGAACGTGACCACAGGAAGATATGCACAGGTATGTCCGACGCAGACCGAGGTGAACATCACCATGGGGAACGAACCTGTGGAGTACAGGGTGGTTTCCTCTGATGTGGAAGGTAAGGACTGCTTCGGACTGACCACAACAAACTTGACCAACGTAGAATTTACGTCCGGGTGCATAGGGTGGAACTGGAGGAATGACAACACCGTGCAGACCTTCGCGGCACAGGCGGGCAAAAACCATCGCTCATTCTGGCTGCTGACAGAGGCTGTGCCCGTAGCGGGTGGAGAGTGATACATCGTTGCATGTGGAGCAAGCGCTCCATTCCGATGAAGCATCCTGAAGCAATCCTCTCTCCCGAAGGAGAGATTTGACTTACACAAGAGTGGTCTGTTGATACTTGTTTTCGCCAGTTTTTGTCGTCAGAAAGCCCTTTATACCCCATGTCTGTTCTCAAAATAGGCTTGGGAAGAGGGTTTCTGTTTTTCACAAAAGTGCCCTTGTGAAGATAAAGA
>JBJFDX010000403.1:0-4465 GCA_051890235.1 Bacteroidaceae bacterium
GCTCGCAAGGGCGGCTCTCGCCGCGTTAACAACATTTAACTATTGGGGGGGGGGGGATGTGGAGGATTAACCTTAATTTTGTGAGAAGAAAGAGAGTTTTTCGGGTAAAAAGAACAGTTTGGCAGTATTCCGCACCCGATTGTACAATCCGACTATACAACTAATTAAAATAAACATTTCATCATTATGAGAAAAAGAACTACTTCATGCTGTAAATTCTTGGTCCTGCTCCTGACCCTGATGGGGTGCATCACCCAAGCACATGCCGACAATTATCCTCTGACATGGAATTTTGGAGGAAGCGCAAACAACCAATACACGAAAGTGGAGAATGCAGATGGTTCCATCACCTTCACCACCACGGGTAGCGACCCCTATGCAGAGTTTATGGGAGTATCCAAAGAAAGCATCGGAAGTCTCAGTCCAGACTATCTTTGCTTTGATTATCAACTGGACCAGGATATCCCCGGAGGATTTCAGGTATGGGCCATGTGGACAGGTGAAACCCAAGATACCTACGGACTGAAGGCCACCAACGGAGAATGGCAGGTGGCATATATTCCTCTCATCAAAAAAGATGACCGTACAAACACCTCATGGCTGTTTGGAAACAACAATACCCTGACGATGCGATTTGATCTGGGCAACGTGTCCGGTATAAACATCACCATCAAGAATCCTCGTCTGCAAGAGGCCGAGCCCTACCAACTGGAATTTGACAGCGGAAATGGGCATACGGAAGCCATTGCGAATACTGACGGTACAATCAATGTGCGTACTACAGGCAACGATGGTTTCATCTGGTTGAAGGGCCTTACCCACAGTCTGTCACTCAAGGAGAACGTGCTCCGCTATGAGTACCAGATGGAGAAGGATATCCCTTCCGGTATCTACGTATTCGGCCTGGGCCAATGGAAGCAGTCATCCGAAAGCAGTTGTTACGCCACCCGGGACGATGAATGGAAGGTGATGTACGTTGATATCGACAATCTGGTGAATAACGGATGGGGAAATACAGGCGACTATCTGCGCCTCGACTTCGGCGAAGTGGTTGAAAACAACATCAAGTTGCGCAACATCACACTCTGCGAAGCTCCTCAGAGCCAAACGATGTCAGAAGCTGGCTATGCCACCATCTTCGATGCCGACAACAGCATCACGCTCTCGGGCAACGTGAAAGCCTATTCAGGAATCGTCAAGGGCAGCTATGTGGCTCTCAACGAAGAGAGCAACTCCATCCCCCAGGGAAGTGCGGTACTGCTTCAAGGCAAAGGCGGAGAAAAATTCTACGTAGAGAAAGCCTCATCTGCCAACACGATTGCCCAAAACGACCTTCTCGGATCGGATGGCACGATAGCCTGCGGAAGCAACATCTACGTGCTTGCCCTCAAGGATAATGTCCTTGGATTCTATGCCACCAACGAAGGTGGATACGTACCAGCCGGCAAAGCTTACATCAACACTACAGCCGAAGTGAAAGGCCTGATGCTGGGAGAGTGTGATAGCGAAACAGCCATCCATCAACTGTCCGACAAGCAGAACGCCACAAATGACATCTACAATCTGGCTGGACAGAGAATCACAAGGATGCAGAAAGGCATCAACATCGTGAATGGCAAAAAAATTATTTTCTAACCGAACATACCTTATATATAATATGAGACAGAACTATCAAAAGCCCAACTGCACTATAGTGGGCACCACAACAAATGCCTTTGCATCAGGAAGTATCCAAATGAATGATGGACGCGTAAACGGAAAAGACGCCCTGAGTAAAAAGGATGAGGATTGGGACGATATGTGGGAATAAACCCTGAAAATTACTCTCGACAAGGATATCTGAAACAAATAACAAGCAAAAAGAAGAACATGAGAAAAGTATTCAAAAGAGTCACCACCGCAGCACTCCTGACCGTTGCCTCTTTCGTGGCAAACGCACAGGAGGTGGCTTATCAACTGGTAATTCCCAGTGACCCAGTTACCAACCAAATTGAGCTGACCAAGAATGAGGACGGCTCTTACACCTGTCACTTTGTGGGCAATGACCCCTTCATACAGTTGGCAGCCCTCACACGTGATCTGACCGATGAGGAGACCTACCTCACCTATGAGTATCAGTTGGACCAGAAGATCAATTCCGACATGGAGATATTCTTTTCGCCCATCAGAGGAGGACGCTCACTCAACTATGGTGCCTGTCTGCCTACCACAGGCGACGAATGGAAAGAGATGAACATAAACCTCTCTGCCAAACGTATCGAATATGATTGGGGACACAAGGGTGACTACCTGCGATTTGATATGGGCTGGGGAAGTGACAAGACATTCACATTCCGCAATCTGCGTATTCGCAAACTACCCATAGACCCCAATGAGGTATATCAGATAGGTACAGCTGAACAGCTGAATGAATTTATGAATTTGGTCAACGGAGGTCTGCAAAACATGTCGGCATGCCTGACTGCCGATATCGACTTCAGCAATTACTCCAACCGATTCCTCTACATGAAGGGCAACCTGGACGGACAGGGACATACCATCACGCTCAACTACAACATGACCGATGGAAATGCTGCCCTCATAGAACATCTCTATGGTAAGGTGAGCAACCTCAAGGTGAGCGGAAACATCGTGACCAGCAGCGTCAACGCTGCAGGTATCGCGGCACACATCAACAATGGCATCATCAGCAACTGCGTTTGTGACGTTAACATCACGTCCACTTATGAAGGTTCTGCCACTGATGGAGGTATCGTGGCCGAGGTAACAAGCCCCAGCCTCATCGAGAACACCATATTCTGTGGACAACTGAATGGAGAGAGCACCACAGCATCGGGCGGAATCATTGGATGGGCATCAAGCCGTATTACCATCAAGAATTGTCTGTACATAGGCGAATCTACCATGAGCGAAGACGAATCGGACACCTTCGGCAGAAACCATGGTAACGTAAGCGTCATCAACAGTTACTACCTGAAGAGCTTCGGAGACGTGCCCGAATCAGCAACCCAACTATCGGGAAGCGAAGCTGTCAGCAGCGGTGAGGCATGCTATCTGTTGAATGGTGACCAGCAGGACATCCAATGGTATCAGACTTTAGGCAAGGATGCCACCCCTGTTCCCTTTGCTTTCGGTGACCATGCCAAGGTGTTTGCCTCAGGTGACCTCAGATGCGACGGAAGCATGCAGGAGGGCGGCAACGTGACATTCAGCAACACGGGCAGTACAGTTACCCCTTCACACGACTTCATTGATGGCATCTGTTCTGTCTGTGGCAAAATCAATACTGAATATGCCACACTCGATGAAGAGGGCTACTACCTCATTGACAACACCAAGAAACTGGTATGGGTAAGCGTTATGGTTGAGCATGGATACAACGACATCAACGTGCGTATCACCTCGGACCTGGATCTCTCCGGAGTGGAGCTTATGCCTATTGGAAACAATGCCATACCCTTCCGCGGAACCTTTGACGGAGGAAACCATGTCATCAGAGGGCTGGAGATTCAAAAGGTGGAACAGAATGGCGTGGGTCTGTTCGGCTACATCGACTCTCCTGCCATTATAAAGAATATCACGATGGACAATACATGTTCCCTTTTAGGCAACAGATTTGTGGGTGTAGTAGGTTCCGTTGTGGGCGACCTCTCGGGTGAAGTCACCATGAGCGGTATCGGATATGAAGGTAACATAGAAGCTGCCGGAAATACAGCCGGAGGCATTTTAGGCTGCGGAGGCGGTTCGGGCAGAGTAAACATCATCAACTGCTACACCACAGGAAACATAACCGCTCAGGGCGAAGCCACAGCCTTTGCCGCATGGACAACCTCCAATACATATCTCGAAAACTGCTGGACAACTGCCGAAGTGACTGGCATCGAAAGTGAATACGCTTATTGCTTCCGCGGAAATGCTCATACCACCAACTGCTACTCCATCTATGGAGCACAAGGTACCATCCTGACCGAAGATGCTGTCGCCAGCGGCGAATTGTGCTATGCCCTGAATGGAGAACAACTGGCCAGCGCTATCTGGTATCAGACTCTGAGTATAGATGAGCATCCCGTACTTGACCGTACCCACGGTCTGGTATACAAGGTAAATGAGGATTATGCGTGCATTTATGACGCAAACTCATTCCTGGAATATCGTGACCGCATCATCGAAAGCGACAAAAACCTGATGTCGGAGATTGTTGCCACACAAGCGTATGTGGAAAAATACCTGAGTCAGATAGACAAGCTGGCCACAAGCGATGACCGCGACGAATTCATTTCTGGATATTACGCAATAAGTGAACTGAGAGACTCCATCACAGCCTCAGCTGAAGCATATGCCAAATACAAGGGCAGAATGGAAGAGATTATCAGCCAACTTGCCGAGGATGACAGTTTTGTAGGTGCCACACGCAATCTTCTGGAGAAATATCTCAAGGAGAAAGAAGGAGCATCAGAGGACTACC
>JBJFDX010000404.1:0-16507 GCA_051890235.1 Bacteroidaceae bacterium
AGAAATAGCTTGCACACGAAAAGCGATTAAGTGCAAAAAATATATGTTCTTCATAAAAAAAGCACGCTTTATACGAAAAAAAACATTGTTTGTAGGCAAAAAGAATTTATTGCCGGCAAAGCTAAATCTGAAAGGCCGTGGGCTCTTCTTGCAGCATCCTGGCCTTCTGGTACATGCATGGGGGATAGAACATCGAAATTGAGGAGACATTACCTTGGGACATTCTTGGTGTAATTCTCCCATGAGCGGCTTTTGTTTATCGGAGCAGCTGACGGCGGGCAAAAATCCAACTCAGCTGGGTCTTGTCCATTGTCCAAGCTATGAGGAGGCTGCCCAAGGTGCCCATCATAATCGTAGTGGCTGTGTGGAGAAGACCACTGGGGTCAAAGGCAAAGGCTGGCAGAATATATTTGGCTGCCATGGTGAAGATAGGGTGGAACAGGTAAATGGGGAGCGTGTTGCGACCTATGTATCCCAAACAATGGTAAATACTTGAGGATAGCACGTTGCCTATCGCACTCATTCCACACAGGAAGCACCCCACATATGCCATTGTGGCTATGTCGCCCCAGCGAGTGTGGTCGGCCCACAATGCAAGCATGAAGAAGGGAATCCAAGCCCAGGCAGAGGGGCGAAACATACATAGCAGATTGCCATGGAAGAGGCGGATGCCTATACCTATTATATAATAGAAGGCGTCGCGGGCTGGTAGCAAGGGAGTGAAGAGGCTCATCAGGGTAGCCATGCTCATGAGCAGGCAGAAGGATCCCATCGTGCCGATATGCCGTTCCAGGCGGAAGGCAAGCCAGTAGAGCAGGGCACAGGTAATCATGCGATGCAGAAACCAGTAGGGACCGATGCTGGTGATGCAAAGTGTGCGCAGGAGCGCTCCCCAACAGAGTTCCGTAAGTCCGTCTCGTACGGGCAGGTACAGAGACAGGCAGGCAAAGCCTGTGACCATGATACAGTAGGGCAGCAGGATACGTAACTCATAGAGGGCAAACTGGCCAAGGCTTTTGCGTACGTTGGTCAGATATCCTGTGATGAGCAGAAAGGCAGGCATGAAGAACACAAAGATAACCTCGCGTGTGCGGGGATAGAGGGTTCCGAAGTGAATGATGTGTACCAGGATGACCATCAGTATGAGCGTGGCTCGCAGGAGGTCGATGTGATTATATGCTTTTCGTTCCATGGGCTTTATGGTTTGAATGTGCCTTTGCATGGCAGGACTGACTTAGAGAGCATCCCTGGCAGCTACTGCCTGGGTATCCGCAACCTCCTGTCTCCTTTCGCCGCCTTAGGTGGTAGCGGAGTACTAAAAGGGCCACTATCAGGACCACCGAAAGCAAGATAATGCTCTGTATGTTCATAGGACAAGCGTGATAAGGAATGACACCACCCATGCCGTCACACACTGGAATCCTATGACGAAGAGCATCCATCGCGTACCCAGTTCACGGCGGATGGTTGCCATGGCTGCCATGCAGGGTGTATAGAGGAGACAGAAGACGAGCAGGGCGTAGGCTGTACCTGCCGAGAAGAGTGAGGTGAGCGATATCCCCGAGAGCAGTCCTTCAAGGCTTACTACTACCACTTCCTTGGCCAGCAGTCCACTTACCAGAGCACTCACTACGCGCCAGTCTCCAAACCCTAAGGGGCTGAAGATGGGAGCCACCAGGCTGGATACCTGAGCCAGTATGCTGGTATCCTGACTCTCGGCTGTCACCATGTTGAGGTGGAAGTCAAAGGTGCGCAGAAACCAGATGACGATAGCAGCCAGGAAGATAACCGTGAATGCCCGTTGCAGGAAATCCTTGGCTTTCTCCCATAACAACCTCCATACGTTGGTGGCGATGGGCATACGATAGTTGGGAAGTTCCATCACGAAGGGAACAGCCTCGCCTCTGAAGAGCACCTTACGGAAGAGAAAAGCCGAGAGGATGCTGGTAATCACGCCCAGCAGGTACAGGCTCACGGTTACCAATCCCATGTGCTCAGGAAAGAATGCCAGCGAGAAAAAGCCATAGACGGGTATCTTGGCCGTGCATGACATGAAGGGCGTGAGCTGGATGGTGAGTCTGCGGTCTCGTTCGCTGGGGAGCGTGCGGCTACTCATTACGCTGGGGACCGAGCATCCGAAGCCTATCAGCAAGGGTACGATGCTACGCCCCGAGAGTCCCATCTTACGCATGGGCCTGTCCATCACAAAGGCTATGCGTGCCATGTACCCCGTATCTTCGAGCATGCTCAGGAAGAAGAAGAGTACGATGATGAGAGGGAGAAATGACAGCACGGTACCCACGCCACCATACACTCCGTCGATGATGAGGCTGTGCACCATAGGGGCTATATCCCACGATGTGAGCAGTTGGTCGCTGACGGCAGTCACCCATTCGATGGCGTCCTCAAAGAGTCCTTGGAGCCATGCTCCCAGAGAGAAAAAGGTGAGATAAAACACCATTCCCATGATAATCAGGAAGGAGGGAATGGCTGTCCAGCGTCCTGTGAGCACTTTGTCCAGCCGTTGACTTCTCAGGTGTTCCTTGCTTTCCGAGGGATAGACGACAGCACGGCTGCATAGTCGCTGGATATAACTGTAGCGCATGTCGGCGATGGCTGCACAGCGATCCAGTTGGCGCTCCTCCTCCATCTGGCACAGGATATGTTCCAGCAGGTTCTGTTCGTTGCTGTTCAGTTGCAGGGCTTCGATAACCCTTTGGTCGTTCTCCATCAGTTTGCTTGCTGCAAAGCGGATGGGTATGGATGCTTTTTGAGCATGGTCTTCAGTCAGGTGCATGATGGCATGCAAGGCCCTGTGTACGGCTCCCCCGTGCTCCGTGGGGCTGCAGAAGTCTTTGCGGAGGGGCTTCTCCCGGTATTTGGCCACATGGATGGCATGCTGCACCAGTTCGTCCACACCCTCGTTCTTCATGGCGCTGATGGGTATCACGGGGATGCCCAGGATGCGTTCCATGGCGTTGATGCGGAATGAGCCTCCGTTGCCCTCCACCTCGTCCATCATGTTGAGCGCCAGTACCATGGGGATGTCCAGCTCCATAAGCTGCATGGTCAGGTACAGACTCCGTTCTATGCACGACGCATCCACAATGTTGATGATTCCATCCAAGTGGTTCTGTAGGATGAAGTCGCGGCTCACTATCTCTTCGTTGGTATAAGGGCTGAGGCTGTAGATGCCGGGGAGGTCGGTCACCATAGCATTAGGGTGGCTTCTGATGGTACCTTCCTTTCGGTCTATGGTCACCCCGGGGAAGTTGCCTACGTGCTGGTTGGCTCCTGTGAGTTGGTTGAAGAGGGTGGTCTTGCCGCAGTTCTGGTTTCCTGCCAGAGCAAAGTGCAGGGTTCTCACCTGCTCTTCTTCTCCTATGGTCTGTGGATGCTCAGTATCCTCCTCGTGGTATCTGCCTTCCTCTCCCAGTCCGGGATGCTCGTTGTGGTGGCACACCTGGCAGTCGTTCTCGTGTATGGTGTGTTGGTCTGCTTCGTGTTCAAGGGCTGCCTCCACTCCCTCCAGGGTGATGCCGATGAGGGCGGCATCGGCCTTTGTAAGCACCAGTTCGTAGTTATGTATGCGTATCTCCATGGGGTCTCCCATGGGGGCAAACTTCTGCAGGCGAAGGGCAGCGCCCGGTATCATTCCCATGTCGAGGAAGTGCTGGCGAGTGCCCCCTTGTCCTCCCACGGTAGTGATGACGGCTTGCTGTCCGATGTTGAGTTCGTTGAGTGTCATGTTACCTTATATCTTCTTGGTGGCTGCAAAGTTAAGGAAAAAGTGCCCGCAGATGTGTTATGCTCCCTCCCAATTGCGTACCAAATACCTATTTCTTGTTATTGTCTACTCGTAGATGAGTGTCTGCAGTCGTTCGGGTTGGAAGATTTCCCGAGCCGTCTGCTGCAGGTCGTCGGCCGTGACGGCATCTATCAGCCGGAATGTTTGCTCCGTGGTGCGTGTGGTGCCGTAATGCAGGAATCGCTTGGCCATCCCTATGGCCATACTCTCGTAATTGTCGCCTGCCACACCTATCTGTCCCTTCAGTTGTCTCTTGAGGGTCTCCAGGGCTCTCGTGGAGAGGGGGGCTTCAGTCAGTCTTCGCAACTCTTTGTGCACCAGTTTCAGACATCTTGTTACATCCTTCTGGTCACATCCGAAGTATACGCACCAGAGTCCTGCATCGGTATAGCATGTCGTGTTGCTCTCCACGGTGTAGACCAGTCCGTGCTGTTCGCGCAGGGCCACGTTGAGTCTGCTGCTCATGCAGGGCCCGCCCAGCAGGTTGCTCAGCATGAACATGCGTGTATGGCGTGGGTCGGTGGCAGCAAACGAAGGTGCTCCCAGCAGGACGTGTGCTTGGTGGGTGTCCCTCTTCCTGCGCAGGATAGGCTCTTGGGGCATGAGGTTGCAGATGGGTGCCAGACGTGGGGCTGGCTGTTCGGTGGCAGGGAGAATCCCCAGACGCTCTATCTCCCTTTCTGCCAGTCGGACCACGTGCTCGGGGTCGGCTTGACCATACACAAAGAGTACCATGCGCTGAGGTCGGTACATGCGCCGGTGGAAGGCCTGCATGTCGCTGGTCTGGTATCTCCTCAGGCTCTCGATATTGCCCAGGATGTTACGTCCCAGGGGATGTTGCCCGAAGATGAGTCCCTCAAACTCATCGTAAATCAGTTCCGATGGCTGGTCGTTGTAGCTCTCTATCTCCTCGGCCACCACCTCGGCTTCCTTGTTCATCTCTTCCTGAGGGAAACAACTGTGGAGCACCATGTCGGCCAACAGTTGTATGGCACGGTGGAGATGTTGCTTGAGGAAGATGGAGTAATAGACGGTCTCCTCCTTGCCCGTATAGGCATTGAGATCTCCTCCCACCGACTCCATCCTGGCCGATACCTGCCGGGACGACAGGCGGGGAGTCCCCTTGAAGCACATGTGCTCGGTAAAGTGTGCCATCCCGCTTTCATGCTCTGCTTCGTCACGCGTACCTGCATCCACGGCAAGTCCTGCATATATGACCTGCGTGGGACATTTGGCGCAGATGAGTCGGATGCCGCATGATAGGGTATGGGTAAAATAGTTTTGCTGGTATGTTTCTTCCTCGTTCTGTATCATTTCCTTTGATATTTCATGCAAAACTATAGCCTTTCGCTCATCTGTGCAAGAATTATGGAAAACTTTCCCTATATTTGCCCTATATAATATATATAATGTATGAAGAGACCACTTATTGCATTTCTGCTTGCCGGCTGTTCGTTCCTCTGCCTTCAGGCACAGTTGCCTCTGGTGGATGAGCATGTCCCCAATCCTGAGAACGAACCTCTGCCGGTGCACCCTGTTCCTACGGCCACCCAACTGGCTTGGAACCAGACGGAGTTTTATGCTTTCTTCCATTACGGTATGAATACCTATACAGGCAGGGAGTGGGGCAATGGTGACGAGGACGAGAGTCTGTTTGCTCCCACCTCGGTACCCAATCCCGAGCAATGGCTCAGGGTGGTGCGTGCCGCCGGCATGCGTGGCGGAATAGCCGTGGTGAAGCATCATGACGGATTCTGCCTGTGGCCCACAGCCACCACCACCCACAGCGTGTCGGCCTGCAACAGTCCTCAGGCTCGCCAGACCAACATTCCCCGTGACTTTGCCCGTGCTGCCCGACGACTGGGCATGAAGTATGGCTTCTATATCAGTCCGTGGGACCGCAACAGCGCTCTCTATGGCACACCTCAGTATGTGACCGATGTGTTCCTGCGCCAATGTCTGGAGTGTGCCTCCTATGGCAACGACCAGTTCGAAATGTGGTTTGATGGCGCCAATGGGGGCGATGGGTATTATGGAGGCCGACGGGAGATGGTCAGGGTGGATCGCTCCATCTATTATGATCTCTACAACCTGCGTGATACGGTGCACGCTATGTTACCTCATTGTCTCATGTGGGGATTGGGTGGCGAGGCCCGATGGATAGGCAACGAGAGGGGATATGCAGGCATCACCAACTGGTCCACCGACAACAGGCTCGACGGACGGGATCAGCCCCATGCCGATCAGGGTAGTGAGGGGGGATGGTGCTGGCTTCCAGGGGAGAGCGATGCCATGGCCACCGACCGAGGATGGTTTTATCACGAAGGGGAGCAGGCACTCAGCCCCGAGCGGCTCTTCAGAATGTATCTCGAGACCGTGGGGCGCAATGCCAATCTGATACTGAACGTTCCTCCCGGTCCCGACGGACTCATTCCCAGGCATAGCGAGGAGTCGCTGCGCGGCTTGGGAGAGTTGCTGACCAAGCGTCTGGGCCGTAAGGCGGATTTGACCCAAAGAGGATGCAAGATAGAGGCAAACGAGGTGCGACTTTCAGGCAAAGGCCGTGACTACAAGCCCAAGAGGATGCTGGACGGCAGACAGGACACCTACTGGGCCACCAACGACGGGGTGTGCCAGGCATCCGTAACGCTCTCCTGGAAACGGCCGCAGAGCGTGCATGCCGTGATGCTTCAGGAACATATTGCCTTGGGACAACGTGTGCGCAGGTTCACCATCGAGACCTCTGCCGACGGCATCCATTGGCGTATGCATGCCCCCGACCTCTGTACCACCATCGGTTACAAGCGGATAGTGCCCCTGAGCGGAAGCACGGAGGGATGGCAACCCACAGCCGATGTGCGCTTCCTGCGCATCACTGTCCAGGACAGCAGAGCCTGCCCCACTCTGCAGCGAATAGGTGTCTTCTAAAATGATGATGATGATGAAAAGGTTTATTATATGGGCATTCCTGCTGACCTTGACGGCAGGGTTGCCCCTGAGAGCACAAGAGATTAACTTTGAGGAACGCTCCCTGCCCCGGGTAAGCGTCTGGGATGCCTGGCAGGAATCTCCCTTCTGCAGCGGTCTGCTGACAGGCAACTGTCAGGTGGTGGGCAATCCTTTCCCATCGGCCGGCAATCCTTCGAAGCATGTACTGGGTTGCCAGCGGAGCCTCTATGGCAGCAATCTTTATGGCGCAAGGGTGGACCTCCCCGATGACAAACAGTTTGAACTCACTCCCCAGGAGAAGTACCTGCATGTGCTTTTACACAAGCCTGTGGCAGGGCGCTGCATGCTGGTGGTTCTGGGCAAGCATGAAGAGCCCGGCTGGGAGCATCAGAGGCCCGATGTGGTGCAATCCGCCCGTCTGTCGCTCAATCAGGCTGTACCCAATCAATGGTCCGAGGTGGTGTTCCCCATCAAGGGCGTGGGCAAGGTGCGTGCCACCTCCGTGGTCATTGTCTTCGACTGCGAGTCTCCCCATCGTCTCTCTGCTCCTTTCGTGGCTTATATGGATGATATCCGCATCCTGCCTCAGGGAATGGAATGAACTGAAGACAGCAATGCCGGGGGATGTCTCCAAAGGGCTAAGCTCGTGGAGAGCCGGCTGCGGTCATTCGATGCCCAGATAGGTGAGGAAGCGCTCTGTGCTGTAGTTCATGATGAGTTCGTCGGGGAACTGAGCCTCCTCGAGCAAAGGGTACAGATAACCATAGTCGGCTATCGAGAAGGAGATGTGTGCATCACTGCCCAGGATGACAGGCACACCCTGATCACGGCACAGACGTAGAATCTGCAGATTGTTGTCATGAGACTTCACCAGTCCACGTGCCGGCCTGAAGCTGGTGTTGTTTATCTCGAGCAGAGTATGCGTCTCGGCAGCAGCCCTTACGATGGGCTCATAGTCCAGAGTGGCAGTTCCGTCACCGGGATGGCTGATGATGTGTGTCCAGGGATTTTTGATGGCAGCCACCATGCCTGCTGTATTCTCCTCGATGGTGCCCCCTTGCCAGCAGATACTGTGGATGCCTGCTATGCGCAGGTCCATCATGCGGTAATACTGCTCGTCGAGGTCCAGCGTTCCGTGGGTGTCCAGGATGTTGAGTTCTGCTCCCAGCAGCAAGCGCACGCCATACATCTGCCTGGGCACTACGTGCAGGTTACGGAAGTAGATGGGGTTGCAGGTCCCTGGTATGTTGGGCCCATGCTCTGTGATACCCAGTATGTCCAGTCCTTGGCGGGCTGCCTCGCTTGCCATTTCCTGTACGGTGCTGAAGGCATGCCCGCTCATCACCGTGTGGGTGTGTACGTCCAAGCGTATCTTCGCCCTTTCTTTCTGTATGTCCATAGTCATTCTGTGTATGTTTGTTTCCTGAATATTCTTAGATGTACTCCCATAGGAACTGCATCCGCTTTCCCGTAAGGGGGTGTGTGAAGGAGAGTTGCTGGGCGTGTAGCATCAGTCTTGCTTCAGCCTGGCCATAGAGTCGGTCTCCCACGATGGCGTTCCCCAGTCCAGAGGGATGGGCACAATGTACTCTCAGCTGGTGTGTTCGTCCTGTGAGCGGATGCAGCAACACTCGCGCATGATGGTTGCAGACATCAGTCACCCGATAGTGTGTCACAGCGCTCTTGCCATGTATGAAGTCCACCAGTTGGCGGGGACGGTCTGCAATGTCGGGTCGCAGCGGCAGACTTATCTCTCCCTCTTGTCCTATGGGAAGGGGATTCTCGAGCAGAGCCACATAGGTCTTCTCCACTTCCCGGCTCATGAATTGCCTCTGCAGCGACTGATAAGCCTGTGGGGTAAGGGCGGCCACCATGAGACCGCTTGTATCCATGTCCAGCCTATGAACGATGATGGGTCCCTGTGCCGAGGGAAATTCTTGTTGCAGGATGTCCTGCACACTGGGCAGCAGGCTCTTGCCGGGTACCGAGAGCATTCCCTCGGGCTTGCGCACGATGACGATGCTGTCATCGGCATAGGCGATGCTCATCTGCTGTACCACCTGCTGATAGCCTTCGTTCAGAGGGTTATCCTCCACCTGGAGTCCCTGCATCATGTGGGTGAGCACAGGCAGGCATCGGCTATGGCAGGCGGGATAGAACATCCCCTCTTGCCGCAACTCATCGGCAGGTGATCGTCCCACCCAGAACTCGCCCATGCAGAGCGGAGTCATACCCTGCCGGTAAGCTTCCTGCAGGAGCTTGGGTCCGCAACAGTCTCCTGTGCCTGATGGTGGAGTCTGGTCACCGAATATCTCGTTCACGTTACGGGTCTCACCTTTGGCATTGAGCAATCGGTACTGATGGAAGAGCCACTTCTGCAGAGCCTCGCTTCGCTCTTTGCGCTCCTCAGAGAGAACTTTCTCCTGCTCCATGATTCGTTGTATGGGAGCCTCGGCCTCTCGTATCGTCTGTTCCCATCTCCTGCTGGCACGCTTCAGTTCTGCCTTCTGATGCTGACTCTCCCTGACGAGTGCCTCCTGCTGGAGAGCCAGATCCTCGGGCGAGAGGGATTGCCTGAGTGCCTCTCTCCTGCTCCGTGCCTGTTCGTTGCTCTGGCGTATGCGTTGCAGATCCTCCTCCTTGGCTTGGTGCAGTTCGTCTATCTTCATCAGGCGTCTCTGCATCCTTCTCTCTCCTTGCAGAGCCGTCAGGCGCCGGTTCATGGCCGAGATATGCTCCTGTTCCTGCTGGAAGTAACAGCCAGGTGCCATGAGGTCATACACGGGCGGCACGAAATACTCATGAATGGTCTGTCCTGCCAATGTTCCCGAGAAGGCGGCCAGGAAACCTCGCTCACCATGATGTCTGACCACCAGCACTCCCATCATCTTGCCTGCCGAGAGTTCAGCCTGCCACTCTGCATGCTCCTGCAGATAGGCTCGTAATACCTGACTGGCAGCCTCGCATAAGGGATGCGGGGTGTAACAGAACGGATAGGTGAAGCGTTCGGGGTCGGGGATATGTCTTGTGGACTCGGGCAGTGGGTGGAACATCATAGGAGCAGGAGTCCTTCGGGACCCATATTGAAGAGCAGGTCAACGATACTTAGTTCTGGACGGAAACCATCCTTGTGGCCGAACACTTGCCAGTAGGGCTCCTTCACGGCATGGAACTGCTGAGCGAAGGGGTCGCCCTGAAAGGACTCTGTGCGTACAATGCTGTGGGGGATATCGAGCAGGCGACACATGAGCTGCATCAACTCCTCGTTGAAGTCGGCCAGAAAATCCCACTTCTTGTCATAGAAGGGTGCCAGGTCATCGGCATAATATTCATAGAAGGGGGATTGGCCGTAACTGCTCATCAGCGCATTCCAATGCTGATGGCGCCAGTTGCCGTGATCGCTGATACGTATGTCCCGTGTGAGTGCATGCCCCTCGGGCTTTACCACAGGGATGCTGAGTGGGAGGGGACCCTGGGGGCTGTCTATCATGCAGCGGTTGCGCAATGTCTGTCTCCTGTAGTGGTCGCACACCTCCACAAGGGCATCTCCTGCATGCAACAGCGAACTGTAATGGGAAGCAGGAGCCAGATAGCAGCAGGGAAGCAACAGTACACTCATGGGCGTCCTCCCAGAGGGCAGAGCGTGCGTTGTGTTCGCAGTCTCTTGTACCAGGGTTTCTCTCTGTCCAGGGAATATACCAAGCTGGTGGCTTGCCCGATGATGGCTTTGGCAGGCAGGAACCCCATGGTGCGGCTGTCATGCAGATTGCTGGGGTTGCCGGAGTATACCCAATAATAATCCTGATGAAAACGGAATCGGCGATAGGACCTGCCGTTCCATAGCAGTCGGTCAGCCTTGAAGCTCACCTGTGTGCCCTCGTAGGTGTTGATGGTGCGTGTGTAGAGATTGATGTTCCATGGGGTCATGTCCACGCATTCTCCGTTCTTGGGTACCACGAGTGGCCATATGCATCCCTTGCTGTAGTCCCTTACAGGGCTCACCCGATAGTGAGGTCCTGTCCATACGGTATCTCCAGGGCAGGCCATCAGGCATCCGATACCCTGAGTGGGCAGGGAGTCTGTCTCCAGCTTGGTGCTGAAGGCTATCCAGTCTCCTTGCCGAGGAGCTTTGGACTGACGGTATTCCCCTGTCTCCCACCAAGGCATGTGCATCCCATAGGCCCATTTATGCACGAGCACCCGGTCCCCTGCCATCAGCATGGGTTGCTGTGTGTCATGGGGAATGGAATAGATGTCCAGCACGATGCAGCGCAGGGCTATAGCCATCATGATGACGATGACCAGAGGAATCCATATGCAGAGGGTACGTCTCAAGGGGGAGTAAGTTAAATATAAGATATTGTGATGGGGATTACTTCATGTTCTCCACCCATCGGAACAGACGGTTCCAGCGGATGTGCCGGAAGCTTAGCAGCGGATGGTCCTTGTCGGTACTGAACCACACCAGCACAGGTTTGCCCACCACATGGTCTTCGGGCACAAAACCCCAGTAGCGACTGTCAGCAGAGTTGTGACGATTGTCTCCCTGCATCCAGTAGTAGTCCATCTGGAAGGTATATTCATGGGCCTCCTGTCCGTTGATGAGTATCTTGCCTTCGGGAGTAACCTGCAGGGCGTTCCCCTCATATGCTCTGATGGGACGCTCATAGATAGGCAGATTCTCCAGGGTGAGCTTCAGGGTCTCGCCCTTCTTGGGTATCCAGATGGGACCATAGTTGTCACAGGTCCATCCTGTGTAACCATTCTGGGGATAGAGGGCTCCTGTCTCGCTGTTGTGGATGATGGATATGTTCGATACCACATCCTTACGCTTCTCCAGAACCGACTTGGCAGCCTGGGTGAGGGGCAGAATGCCCGACTGATAGTAGTCCTTCAGGTCATCCTGGCTGATGCCCAGGTCCTCCACCAGGGTAGCAGGCAGGGATTCTCCCACCAGTTCCACCTCATAGTTGTACTGTACATCCTTGGCATCAGGATTGGCCTTTCCATCCAGATACATAACCCTGTCCTTGATCTGGAGCGTCTGTCCAGGCAAGCCCACGCATCGCTTCACGTAGTTCTCTCTGCGGTCCACGGGGCGTGTGTCTATCTGCCCGAAGTCCCGCTGGTCCATGCTTACATATTGCTTGCCCAGATTATATATCTTGCCATAGAAATCCCTTTGCTGCAGGGGTGTCATGTTTTCCAGTTGAGGCAGACTGCCATTCTCCTGCTCCCACAGTTGGGTGCCGATGCCATAGCATAGCGAGTAATACTCTGTCTGGTAAGGCATCTCGGTGACGATGGTGTCTCCTGCGGGGTAGTTGAAGACCACGATGTCGTTCAGCTTGACGGGCTTGGGACTCACGCGCTTGTAGTCCCATTTGGGCCACTCTATATAACTCTTGCATCCGCCCAGTCCCAGGATGTTGGGCAGGGTGTGCTGCACCATGGGCATGTGGAGGGGCGTCTGGGGTACGCGGGGACCATAGGACATCTTGTTGACCACCAGATAGTCGCCCACCAGGAGACTCTTCTCCAGTGAACTGCTGGGGATGTTGTAGTTCTGGAAGAAATAGGTATTGAAGAAGTATACCGCTACCAGGGCAAACACAATGGCGTCTACCCAGCTCATGATGGTGCGTGCAATGGGGTTCTCCAGGTCTTTCCACCACGTCCAGGGAATCCAGCGGGTGATGTAGGCATCCAGTATGAAGGGTACCACGATGAGGCCCCACCAGGCATCTACCCAGTAGAGGAAGCACAGATAAAGGATTGTGAGGACGATAGCCTTGGTCCATTCCCAAGGTGTGGCTTTACGTATCTTCAGTCTCATGTGTGTGTCTTGTTTTAGAATTTAAACAGGTCGCTCATGGTGAGCAGACCCTGGTGTTGTGCGGTATATTCGGCGGCCAGGACGGCTCCCAGGGCAAATCCCCTGCGGTTGTGTGCATCGTGGGTGATGGTGATGCAGTCGGCAGGACTGTCCCAGGTGATGCTGTGGATGCCTGGCACTTCGTCACGGCGGATGCTGTCGATGCGCATCTTGTCGGAGGGAACATCCTGGCTTCCCTCCACCGAACCGTCAGGATTGGTGAGCATACCTGTTTGCCATCCCGATATGCGGTCCACCTCTGCGGCAAGCTCCTCGGCCAGAGTGATGGCAGTACCACTGGGGTGATCCAGTTTGTGTATATGGTGCACCTCTTCCATGGTGGGCTTGTAGTCCTCAAACTGGTTCATGATGCGGGCCAGATAACGGTTGACAGCCCTGAAGACGGTTACTCCCAGGCTGAAGTTACTGCTCCAGAAGAGTGTCTGTCCCTCTTCCTCACACATGCGCTTTACCTCCTCGCCATGTTGTGGTATCCATCCTGTGCTGCCACTCACCACCTTCACATGATGGGCAAAGGCACGCAGGTAATTGCCATAAGCAGCCTGAGGGGCTGTGAACTCAATGGCCACATCGGCCGAACGGAAGGCTTCGCTGTCGAAGTCTTCCGTGTTGTCCACGTCTATGATGCTCACTATCTGATGGCCGCGGCTCACGGCTATCTCCTCTATCATACGGCCCATCTTGCCGTATCCTATCAGTGCTATCTTCATTTCGTTATCTTTCTGTTCTTTGTGCAAAAGTAAGGCATTTCGGCAAGATACGGAAGAGGTACCCGCAAAAACTGCTTCCTCAGAGCAGATGGTTAGCGCTTTTATCTTAACTTTGCATTATGGAGAAACTGTTGCATTACGTTTGGAAGCATCGCATCCTGCCCTTGGGTGACCTGGTCACCACAGATGGGAGGAGGGTGGAAGTGCTTGACCCTGGTACCCATAACCATGATGGAGGACCCGACTTCTTCAATGCTAAGGTGCTGGTGGATGGTATTCTGTGGGCAGGCAACGTGGAGATTCATCTGCGCTCGTCTGACTGGTTCCGTCATGGGCATCAGACAGATGCTGCCTATGATGGGGTCATCCTGCATGTGGTGCAGGAGGCTGATAGCCAGGTCAACACCTCGCAGGGGAGAAGCATTCCGCAGGTTCTCCTGCAGATACCCGACACTCTGTTCAGCGACTATCAGATGCTCTTGCGCACGGATGAGTTTCCGCGTTGTCACAGGATTCTTCCTGCCATAGATTCCTTCCGGGTGCATGCTTGGATGGACAGACTGTTGGCCGAGCGCATGCAGCAGCGCGCCGGACAGGTTCTTGCAAGGGTAAAAGCCTTCGGAGGCGACTGGGAGCGAGCTTGCTTTGTCACCCTCTGCCGAAATTTCGGTTTCGGACTCAATGGAGATGTCTTCGAGCGATGGGCCATGTCGGTTCCCTTGTCTGCCGCAGGCAAGCATCGCGACCATCTGTTTCAGATAGAAGCCCTGTTCCTGGGCATGGCCGGACTGATTGATCATGTGTTCGGCGAAGAGGAGCAGGCCGCCTGCCTGCATATGCAGCAGGAGTTTGCCTTCCTGACCGGCAAGTTCTCGCTCAAGCCCACGCTGAAGTATTCCGACTGGAGATACCTGCGCACCCGTCCGCAGAACTTTCCCCACGTGCGCATCAGACAGATAGCCCGACTCTATCATGGGGGTCAGGTGCAGATGGATGCCTTGCTCGAGGTGAAGGGCGTCAAGGATCTGCACCGGAGGTTAGGGGATGCCGGGTTGTCATCCTCTGCCGCCCAGCTGATACTTATCAATACGATAGCCCCACTGCTCTATGCCTACGGAACGGCCATGGGGGAAGAGAAGTGGATGGCACGTGCACAGGGTCTGCTCGAGGAACTGCCTGCTGAGAACAACCGCATCCTGAGGCTCTGGAGGGAGTGTGGCGTAAGTGTCACCTCGGCAGCCGACAGCCAGGCTCTGATACAACTCAAGAAGATGTATTGTGACCGGCTGGACTGTCTCCGCTGCCAGTTTGGATATGCCTATCTGCGCTCATCCATGCGCAGGGAAGAGCAGGATAAACCTACACAGAATACAACAATCACAACGGATAATAAAGGATGAAAGAGGTCAAATATGCTTTTGAACTGCCCTTTAAGGTAAGGGATTATGAGTGTGATCTGGAGGGAATTGTCAACAATGCAAATTACCAGCATTATATGGAGCACACCCGTCATGAGTTTCTGCTTGCAGCCGGCATCGGCTTTGCTGACATGTATGCCTCGGGTATCACCCCTGTGGTGGCACGCATACAGATAGCCTTCAAGACGCCCTTGCGCAGCAGAGATGAGTTTGTGAGCAAGTTGAGGGTGCGCAAGGAAGGGCTTCGGTATATCTTCCTGCAGGATATATTCCGGCTGCCTGACAACAAACTGGTGGTAAGGGGGCAGGTGGATACGGTCTGCCTGGTGAATGGAAAACTGAGTGAATGCCCCGAACTGGGAGAGAAACTTCAGAAATATCTCGATCCACAATGAACACCCAGGAGATACTCTGCCTGATGGCTCTCACTCGGGTACCGCGCATGAGCCTCAGCAATATGCGCAGTCTGCTTGACGCAATGGGAACGGCCACGGCTATATATGAGCACCGACAATCCTTGGGAGAGGTGTTGACAGGAGCACGCAAACCCACGCTGGAGGCTCTGGCTGACATGCACATTCATCTGGAAAAGGCTGAGAAAGAACTGGAGTGGGCCACACGCAACGGTATCCAGTGTATAGGCATTCATGACGAGAACTATCCTCAGCGCCTGAGGGAGTGCATCGATGCCCCTGTCATACTCTATTACAAGGGACAGGCCAATCTGAATGCCCCTCATGTGGTATCGGTAGTGGGAACGCGTCACATCACAGAGTATGGCAAGGACCTTTGTGCCAGCTTCATGAGAGACCTGCATGCCTTGTGTCCCGATGCCCTCGTAGTGAGCGGGCTGGCTTATGGTGTGGATATCCATGCCCATCGGGCAGCTCTTGATGAAGGCAGTGACACGGTGGGGGTGCTGGCGCACGGACTCGATCAGATATATCCCCGCATGCATAGGGATACGGCTGTGAGGATGATTACCCAGGGCGGACTCCTTACGGAGTTCATGAGTGGCACAAATGCAGATAAGCGCAACTTTGTGCAGAGAAACCGCATTGTGGCGGGCCTTAGTGATGTGACGGTGGTGGTGGAGAGTGCCAGCAAGGGCGGTTCGCTCATCACAGCCGAACTGGCCAGCGATTATAACCGGGAGGTGGTGTCCTTCCCTGGACGCATCAGGGATAAATACTCCGAGGGGTGCAACAATCTGATTCGTACCAATAGGGCAGCCCTTATCACCTCGGCAGAGGATATGGTGGAACTGCTGGATTGGGAAACGGAGAGGGCACGGCAGAGATGTCTGGCTCATGGTGTGCAAACCGAACTCTTCCCCGATCTGTCTGACGAAGAGCAACAGGTGGTGCAGGCTATGCAGGGAATAGACAAGGTGCATCTCAATCACATCGCACAATCTACGGGACTGCCCATAGGCAAACTCTCCAGCATCCTGTTCGGGCTCGAGATAAAGGGTCTGGTGAAGATGCTCAACGGTGGTATGTACCGCCTGACATAATACTCAAATCCGTCTTATGGTAGGTCTGTTCTTGTCACTCTATCGTTTGTGCTTGAAAAACGCAAACGTTTGCATCCCCGGTCGCAAACGTTTGCAACCGCGGTTTCAAACGTTTGCAACTGCCATCGCAAACGTTTGCGGGGAAAAGGGCATTTTTGAGGCCTCTTGAATGTCTGTTGAAAATCTATTGGCTGTCAAACACCGATTTGG
>JBJFDX010000405.1:0-4421 GCA_051890235.1 Bacteroidaceae bacterium
ATGTGCCATAGAGAAACAAGTGGGGGAGGCACATCTGACAAGTTATGTGGGCGGAAGTGCTCCTGCTAACCCCATGCATTATTTCACCATCAACTTTTATCTGAAGGATCGTGTGGGCGTGTGGAAGGATGATGGTCCGGCTTCTCCTCGTGGTTATCTCATTATCGGAGAACGTGACGCCAGTCAGTTCATTCCTCGTGAGGGATATGTCTTCCGTCGTGTGGAGATACCTCATCATCGGAGTTGTGACACGCGGCAGACGATTTGCCTTTATGCTTACGAGGCTGTTGAGCCTTGAGTCTTCCCGATAGCTGTCTTCTTTGTCTCCTTGGTCACTCATGTGACTCTCGACCTACACTATCCATGATGAAATAGTGAGGTCTGCGCTTCACTTCTTGGTACACTTTCCCGATGTATTCTCCCAATACGCATATGGCCAGGAGCAACATACCGCCTATGAGCCACAGGGAAACGAGGAGTGATGTCCATCCTGGAATGGTGTGTCCTGTGCCATGCTGTACCAAGGCCCACACGATTACTCCGATGGCAATCAGTATGGAGCATATGCCTGCGGCGCCTATCCATCGAAGAGGCTTCACGCTCAGACTCGTGATTCCGTCCATAGCCAGGGCTATCATGCGTGACAGAGGATATTTGCTCGTGCCTGCCTGTCGTTCAAGCCGATTGTAATATTCGGTCTGTTCGTTGAATCCGAGCATAGGTACCATGCCTCTCAGGAAGAGGTTGCGCTCGGGGAAAGAGAGCAGGGCAAGCAGGGCACGTCGGCTCAGCAGTCGAAAGTCGGCATGGTTATAGACGATGTGACTGCCCAGCGTATTCATAAGGCGATAAAAGGCCAGGGCTGTCAGCCGCTTGAAGGCAGAGTCTGTGTCGCGCTCTTTGCGTACTCCATATACGATGTCGGCTCCCTGACGGAAGTCTGCCACCATGCGCGGGATTACGTCTATGTCGTCTTGCAGGTCTGCATCTATGCTGATGATGGCTTCTGCATGGTCGGCAGCCGCTTCCATTCCAGCCCACAGAGCCTTTTGATGGCCTTCGTTGTGGGCCAGTCTGATGCCTTCCACAAAGGGGTACTGGCTATGCAGTCTGCAGATGATGTTCCATGTCTCGTCACGGCTTCCATCGTCTGAAAACAATATTCTTACGTCTTCACCTTTCATTCCGGCAATGAGTGAAGCCAGTTTCTTTGTGCTGTCCTCCAGCACTTCCTGCTCGTTGTAGCAGGGAATCACCAGGTATATCATTTCTTATCCTTTGTGTTTTTGAATACGAATCTGACCATTAGGAAGTTGATGGGTACAGCCACGCAGAAGACGGGGATTGGAGCCCATCTCTCTGGCACGCCCATGCGAAGCATGATAGCAAGTAATATCATGTGCACCACGTAGTTTACGGCATGTGCCGCAGCCATTCCTCCCAGCCTTGTCCATGTGGGACGTGAGCGGAAGGTAATGTAACTTGTGGCAAGGAAGTTGCAGAGAAAGCTTATGATGTAGGCCAGCGTGTAGGCCACATAGACATCTATGACGAGCAGAAGCAGCCAGTACAACAGCCAGTGGAGCAGGGTTGCCAGTCCGCCCACAAGGGCAAAGCGTATCATCTCGCCCAAGGTTTCTCTTCTTATGAATGATTCCTTATTCATGTTTCCTGATTTCTTCCTGAGCAGTTTGTAGGGTTCCAAACAGCACTCTCTTCATTTTGAGTAACGTGCTGTCGGGATTCTCGCAGGATTCGGTTTTCCCTTCGGGAGTATTCTTGTAGAACCATTCTGTATCGGTTCCTGGTTCGTAGATATACAGGCGTCCGTCAGAGCGTGCTCCTATCATGTTGTCGGCTGTATAGAGTGCCATCGTACGCGGAGTCTGCAGGATATTCTGTCCAAAGTGTTCCTGTTCGGCCTTGATACCCAGCAGGCTGAGTAGGGTAGGTTGCACGTCTGCCTGCATGCACCAGGAATTGATTTCCTCGGCAGCCAGTCCAGGGGCATAGATGATGAATGGAATGTGGTTGAGGCATTCCGGCATCTCGCTTTCAGGTGCACCTGTGAGTTTGCCATGGTCGCCCAGGAGTACGAAGACCGAGTGCTCATACCAGGGTTGCTCAGCGGCTTGCTTGAAGAAGATTCTGAGTGCATCGTCGGCATATTCCACAATCTGCTGCTCCTCCTTTTCACTATTTGGATGAAACCATTCGGGGATGATGTAGGGCGGATGATTGCTGATGCTGAGCAGAGTGGCCATGAAGGGCTGCTTTTTGTTTTGCAGTTTCTGTAGGGCGTAGCGGTACAGGTAGTGGTCGGGGACACCGAAACTGTTGACCACCTCTCGCCTGGGGTAGTTCTCCTGAGCGTATATCTCGTCATATCCATTGGTACGCAGGAAGGCGTTCATGTTGTCATACTGGGACTCATGGGTCATGAAGAAGAGATTCCGATAACCGTTGTCATGCAGTACGGAGGGCAGACCTCTGTAGTGAGGTATGTTGCTTCCCTTCATGAGGTTGCGGAACATCAGCGCAGGGAATGAGTAGAGCGTGCTGAAGATGCCATGGTTGGTGTGATTGCCTGCCGAGTAACAGCGGCTGAAGTAGAGGCTCTTTCGTGTCAGGCTGTCCAGGAAAGGTGTTTGCCCATGTCCCATAAGACTGGAACTCATGCTTTCCATCAGAATCAGGATTACGTTTCTTCCCTTCAGTTCAGAGGCATGCTTGCCGCCAGGAACCAGCGTGTAGGCCAGAGGTCTTCCCAGGTGGTCGGTGCACTCCTTGCGTGCCTCGTCCACAGGCATGAGGTTGAGTTGTCGGTTCTCTGGGCGTCGGTCGTCAAGTGTGGTACTGAGCAGGTTGAACGAGGGATTGATGCCCAACTGATTGAGAATGGTGTCGTGGCAATAATAGGCGGCACTCACCTTGATGGGGTTATACCCTGTGCGGCCGCGTATGCCCAGCAGACAGAGAGCTATGGATGCGCAGGAGACAGTAATCACTCCGAGCATATCCGCCATGCGTTTGGGCCAAACAGCCTTCGTGTTTGGCTTAAACGGCTTGTCTGTTTGGCTAAAAGAGAAATGGCGTCGCACCTTGATGGTCAGGTACACAAAGAGGACGGCAGTCAGCAGGTAGCCTGCCATGACGGGATAATAGGACTGTTCGCCCAGGAGCATGCCCAGAGTGGTGGTCCCATATTCAGCCCAGTTCCATATGCTGGAGTTGATGTTCTTTGAGAAGTACAGGAAATAGGGGATGTTGCAAGCCGATATGGCGATGGCAATCAGCCACAGGATTCTCATCCACAGGAGGCTTGCCGTGAGCGTGGTATGCTGTTTGCCCCACAGATGTCCCACCATCGTCAGGGCCAGAGGCACGATGAGGATATAGCATCCAATCACGTTGTCAAACCAGATTCCGTGTACGAAGGCTCGTGACTGTAGCCATATCTCTCCTGCTGAGTCGGGTGACAGAAGGTGGTGGCCGGCAACAAACAGAGCCAGGCGCATCAGGCTGAGCATAAGCAGGCCTGCCGCGTGGATGTCCAGCAAACAGGCAAGATGTCTTAGGAGTGAACGTGTCATCTGTGGTATCTTCCTTTGTCCTTGACCAGTATTACCTTGACACGTGAATCGCGCATCATCACTTGTCCCAGAGGGTCGGCCAGCATGCCGAACTGCGTGCGATGGTTCATCCAGGTGAGGTAATCAATCTCTCTGTCCTTGAATTGGAATCTGAGTGAGTTGTACCAGTAGGCAGGGAAGGAGAGCGCACGCACGCATCCGCTTCTCGTTACCGCTCCAAGGCGGGAGATGACACTGTCCCTCTGTTCCCGGGTAAGAGTGGAGGGACGTGGCGCCGTCACATAACAGGATGTGTAATAGAAGTCACTCGTAAAGGGGTATAGCATCAGCCATTGGGGAGATTCAATGATCAGCTGGTCCTTGCTCACCTTATATGTATAGACGAGACTGTCCAGTGAACGCTTGAAAGAGGATACGTTGTCCTCGCTCAGATTCTTGATATCTATCCATATGTGCCTCTCGGGATGCCGGGAAAGGTATTCCAGATAGGGGATGAAGTTGAGATGAAACGTGGTGTCGATATCATGCGTGACATCCATCACTCCATCTGCACGCAGGCAGATGTCCACTTCCACGTTGGGGTATCGTGCTTCCTTCTCATTCAGTTTCTCGATGGAGTTGCACCGGTGAAGCCATATCTTTTGGGGATAATGATCTATTTGCCTTCCTACAAAACAGATATAGCACAGTGTCAGACAGGTCAGGATGACCAGCGTTATCAGTATTCCTTTCTTCATATATATATGTGGCTAAGCATGTGGAGCCATCTGCAAAGATAGGACTTTTGGGTGACTTTGCTTGTCTCTCTGCCGCGGAATGTGTACTTTT
>JBJFDX010000406.1:0-4409 GCA_051890235.1 Bacteroidaceae bacterium
GCAAGTGCTTCAGAAAATCATCCAAATCATCAGTCAGACCATCTATCAGTTTACTGTCAAGCACCAGCGTCTCCTCATTGTCAATAATCACAAGGTCCTGCAGAGTCTCATGATCCTCATCGATAAGCACGAACGAGAATGGCTTCAGGATACTCATACCCTCGATGGAAGAGCGCATGTCCTCTATGCAGCGGCGAAGGATAGGAGCCACCTCCTCAAAGAATCCATCCTGGGGAGCCTTTATCCACTCCTCCACTACACAGCGGTCCAGTTCCTCGTCATCATCATTATACGTTCTGATCTCTCCCGTATAAGGACTGACGAGTATGTGCAGATCAGTCATTACAGGATCAGCATCCGAAGGAAACTTTGCCACCACCTTGCGCAGGGTACGCTCTATCTGGTGGATAGTCTGTTGACTTGCTTTCATGTGTGTATCGAAATAAGGTGATTATCAAAGGTTGCGACCATGGCAGTTCTTGAACTTCTTGCCACTGCCACAGGGACAAGGGTCATTTCTTCCCGGCAGTTTCTCCGCACGCACAGGTTGCACAGGCTGACGGTCACGGGTGTCCTGAGCCGCTGCAGCACGCTGGGCTGCACTGGCAGCTTCTCCACGAGACTCCTGCAGACGTGGACGTCTGGGCATGTCTGATGTCTGCTGTGGCAACTCATCAGCCTCGGTGCGCGGACGCAGCTCAGGAATCATGGCACGCATCATGATGCTCACTGCACGATCATTGATACGGTTGACCATCTCATCAAAGAGTTTCACACTCTCCAGTTTGAAGATGAGCAGAGGATCCTTCTGCTCGTAGCTGGCATTCTGAACACTATGCTTGAGTTCATCCAGCAGACGCAGGTTTTCCATCCAAGCCTCATCAATGGTGTGAAGCATGATGGTCTTATGGAAAGCGGTCACCACAGACTCGGAATGACTCTCATAAGCCTCCTTGAGGTTGACACGGATGCCATACTGATGCTGACCGGCAATGACGGGCACACCTATCATCTCATAGTTCGTACCCTCGGGACTTTCATAGATCATGGTCACCACCTTGTTGGCATTGGCAGCCATCACCTCGTTCTTCTGCCGGAAGCGCTCCAGCACACTCTGGTATGCCTTCTCGGCCAGCTCATCGGGATGCATGGTCTCCTTCTCCTGTGCAGTAAAGGGAACCTCCATGGCCATAATCTCCAGGAAGCACTGACGGCACCCCTCCCAGTCATTATTCTCAATGATATGGCACACACGATCCCATATCATATCACTGATATCCATACCCAGACGCTCACCCATCAAAGCATGATGACGCTTCTCATAGACAACGGTACGCTGCTTGTTCATCACATCATCATACTCCAGCAGACGTTTACGCACTCCGAAGTGGTTCTCCTCCACCTTCTTCTGTGCATTCTCGATGCTGCGGGTAATCATGCTGTGCTCAATCATCTCACCGTCCTTGAATCCCAGTTTGTCCATCACACGGGCAATACGCTCGTTGGCGAACAGGCGCATGAGGTTATCCTCAAGAGAAACAAAGAACACGCTGCTGCCCGGATCACCCTGACGGCCGCTTCGTCCTCTCAACTGGCGGTCAACACGTCTGCTCTCATGACGCTCTGTACCGATGATGGCCAAGCCACCGGCAGCCTTCACCTCAGGAGCCAGTTTGATATCGGTACCACGGCCGGCCATGTTGGTGGCAATTGTCACATTACCCAGCATGCGCTCCTCTGCCTTACCGTCAACCATCACCACGCCCTTCTGACACTGACCAGCCAAAGCGACGATATCAGCCTCTTTCTGATGCAGCTTGGCATTCAGCACCTGATGAGGTATCTTACGCAAAGAGAGCATACGGCTGAGCAGTTCGCTGATTTCCACACTGGTGGTACCCACCAGAACAGGGCGACCGGATTCGCGCATGCGAACAATCTCCTCTATGACGGCATTGTATTTCTCTCGCTGTGTGCGGTAAACACGGTCGTTCATATCCGTACGAATCACAGGGCGGTTGGTGGGAACCTCCACCACATCTAACTTATAGATATCCCACAGTTCGCCTGCCTCTGTGACAGCCGTACCGGTCATACCTGACAGTTTATGATACATGCGGAAATAGTTCTGCAAGGTGATGGTGGCATAGGTCTGTGTGGCATCCTGCACCTTCACATGCTCCTTGGCCTCTACAGCCTGGTGCAAGCCATCACTCCATCGTCTGCCTTCCATGATACGACCAGTCTGCTCATCCACAATCTTCACCTCTCCATCCTGGATGACATAATCATCATTGAGGTTGAACATGGTGTAGGCCTTCAGCAACTGCTGAATGGTATGCACACGCTCGCTCTTGACAGCATAGTCATTGTACACCTTATCCTTCTGAGCAATCTTCTCCTCTTCGGAAACATCCGATGCCTCTATCTGAGACATAATGGATGCCACATCAGGCAAGACAAACAGCTGAGGGTCCTCCACCTGCTGAGCCAACCATTCATTACCCTTATCGGTAAGGTCCACGCTCTTCATCTTCTCATCTACCACAAAATAAAGAGGATCGGTAGCCTCTGGCATGCGGCGGTTGTTGTTCTCCATGTAAATCTCCTCAGTGGACAGCATACCTGCCTTGATACCCGGTTCGGAGAGGTACTTGATGAGAGGTTTGTTCTTAGGTAGAGCCTTATGACTGCGGAAGAGAGCGAGGAAACCTTCCTCGGTCTGTTTCTTATCCTTCTTCTCTGTACCCTCAGAGATCTCCTTGCGTGCATCTGCCAGATACTGGGTGGCCAACTTTCGCTGTACATCCACCAGTCGCTCTACCAAGGGCTGATATTGTTCGAAGAGCTGATCGTCACCCTTAGGTACAGGACCAGAGATAATCAAGGGAGTACGGGCATCATCAATCAAGACAGAGTCCACCTCGTCCACGATGGCAAAGTTATGCTTGCGCTGCACCAAATCCTTGGGATCCTGAGCCATGTTATCACGCAGGTAGTCAAAGCCGAACTCATTGTTGGTACCGAAGGTGATATCTGCCAGATAAGCCTTTCTGCGTTCTTCGCTATTGGGACGATGCTTATCAATGCAATCCACACTCAAGCCATGGAACATATAGATGGGACCCATCCACTCAGAGTCACGCTTGGCCAGATAGTCATTCACGGTCACCACATGAACACCATTGCCGGTAAGAGCGTTCAGGAAGACAGGCAAAGTGGCAGTGAGAGTCTTACCTTCACCAGTAAACATCTCGGCTATCTTACCCTGATGCAACACAGTACCACCGAAGAGCTGCACATCGAAGTGTACCATATCCCACTTCGTGTCATTGCCACCGGCCACCCAATGATTATGATATATGGCCTTGTCGCCATCGATATCTACAAAGTCATGAGAAGCAGCCAAGTCCCGATCGAACTCAGTTGCGGTAACCACCACATCCTCATGATGTGCAAAGCGGTCTGCTGTACTCTTGACGATAGCAAACACCTCAGGACGAGCCTGATCGAGTGCTTTCTCGAGGGTATCAAGAACATCCTTTTCCAACTTGTCTATCTGCTGGAAGATGGGAGCACGGTCCTGGATAGGTGTTCCAGGGATGCTATCCTGCAACTGATTAATCTGTTCGCGCAAAGGTGCAGCAGAGTCCTGGATGCTCTTTCTTATCTCCTGCACACGGGCACGAAGCTCATCATTGGAGAGAGCCTGCACAGCAGGATATGCCTGAAGAACCAAATCTACCAAAGGCTGATAAGCCTTCAGGTCACGTGATTTCTTGTCACCAAATACCTTCGTCAGTATATTTACAAAATTCATGTATCTATTAGGAATCTATATATTATAAGAAATAAAACTACTCAGTAATTCAAGGGAGCCAGAGGACATCCGTTCGGGGCACGTATGCGCATGGCCTGTGCCAATGTGGGAGCCACCTGGTCCACACTGACAGGGATGCGTACCTTCTCAGCCTTTATGCCACAGCCCATCATGATAAGCGGGAAGCCCACATAGGATTCGCGGCTCAATTGTTTCTCGTATGTATTCTCGTTGTAAAGGACCCATCCCGGAGAGACTTGAATCATCACATCACCCGAATGGCGCGTATTATAAGCATTACGCAACTTGCTGATACCCGGTGTCCACGCACCATTAGCCAGACGCTGACTGGTGTAGACATCCTTCACACCACTCAGCTGAATAAGGAAATCGGCACAGCGCTCAAGCACCTCCGTCAGTTTGAGACTCTTGCTCTCAATAAGTTTCAGATTGAGGTAGAGCTGATTCTTGTCAACAGTATCCACATACTGCCCCGGACCATACACAGCAATCAGATACATATTGAGCAGAAGCTTTGCCTTGGTGAGGGGGAGGATACCCGTAGGGATGCGCCAGTGACTGAGGTCGT
>JBJFDX010000407.1:0-4409 GCA_051890235.1 Bacteroidaceae bacterium
TTACTTCTGTAAGCATAGCTATCCTCAGGTTCAGTCCTTGCCCACCCAGGTCATTGTGAATGTGTCGGGTAACAGTCCTGAGGACTATGCAGAGTGTGCCCGTCGTATCCATGAACTTGAGCATATTCCTGCCATTGAACTCAATATCTCGTGTCCCAATGTCAAGCATGGAGGCATGGCCTTCGGTACTTCTGTGGAAGGTGCGTCCAGTGTGGTGAAGGCTGTGCGTGCGGCATATGACAAGACGCTTATTGTCAAGCTGTCGCCCAATGTGACCAGTATCACAGATATTGCACAGGCGGCTGAGGCCGAGGGTGCTGATGCTGTGAGTCTGATAAACACACTGATGGGGATGGCTATTGATGCAGAGAGACGCAGGCGTGTGTTGAGTATCGGCACAGGTGGACTGAGCGGCCCATGTGTGAAGCCTGTGGCTCTGCGTATGGTGTGGCAGGTGGCACGTGCCGTGAAGATTCCTGTTGTGGGGCTGGGAGGTATCAGCAATGCCACCGATGCTGTGGAGTTTCTGCTGGCAGGAGCGTCAGCGGTGGAGATAGGTACTGCCAATTTTGTGGATCCTGCCGTGGGTGCCAAGGTGGCTTCTGGTATCAATGGGTATCTGGAGCGTCATGGCTTCCGCAGCGTAAAGGAGATAATAGGTTTATGCGAATAGATATTATTACTGTACTTCCCCCGCTCATAGAGGGCTTCATGAAGGAGTCCATTTTGGGCAGAGCGCAGAAGAAAGGACTGGTGGAGATACATATCCATAATCTGCGAGACTACACGCTGGACAAGTGGCGCAGGGTGGATGACTATCCCTTTGGCGGTTCGGCCGGCATGGTGATGCAATGTGAGCCCATCGACCGATGTATCAGCGCACTTACCCAGGAGCGTCACTATGATGAGATAATCTTCACGGCTCCAGATGGAGAGCGCTTTGACCAGCCTATGGCCAACAGTCTCTCGCTCTGTGAGAATCTGATAATCCTATGCGGACATTACAAGGGGATAGATTATCGCATACGTGAGCACCTTATCACCAAGGAGGTCAGCATCGGTGACTATGTACTTACGGGAGGCGAACTGGCAGCAGCTGTTATGGCCGATGCCATCGTACGCGTATTGCCGGGGGCCATAGGTGATGAGCAGAGTGCCCTTTCTGACAGTTTCCAGGACAACCTTCTGGAGGCACCTGTCTACACTCGGCCTGCCGACTATAAGGGATGGAAGGTGCCTGACATACTCCTCTCCGGCCATGAGGCCAAGATAAAGGAATGGCAACTGCAGCAGAGTCTGGACCGCACCAGAAGGTTGCGACCCGATTTGCTTGGACCAGAGCCTGAATCGCAAAGGAAACCTCGCCGGCGTAAGCAATAAGACTGAGAAGATAACACCTGCAGGCGCACGTGAAGCAGTTTCTCATGCATCTGCAGACAAGAAAATATTGAAATAAGTCATAACGCTTTATATAATACTACGAATATGGAGCAGAGAAAAATGAACCTATACATCATTGCGGGATGCAACGGAGCTGGTAAGACTACAGCTTCGTTTACTATGCTTCCCGAGATGCTCAACTGTAGAGAGTTTGTCAATGCAGATGAGATAGCAGCAGGATTGTCCCCCTTCAATCCCGAAGGCGTGGCCATCCAGGCTGGCCGGCTTATGATAGACCGTATCATTCATTTGCTCAAGGAGGGCGAGTCTTTTGCTTTCGAGACCACTTTGGCCACTCGGTCTTATGTAAAGCTCATCCAGCAGGCACAACGTAGAGGATACTTTGTGACCTTGATATTCTTCATGCTCAATTCGCCTGAGCAGGCGGTGAAGCGCGTGGAGCGAAGGGTGAGCATGGGCGGACATAATATTCCCGTGGATGTTATTCGCCGTCGATACGAGGCGGGATTGCAGAATCTCTTCCAGTTGTATATGCCTGTGTGTGACTATTGGGCTTTGTATGACAATAGTGATTGCCCGGCAGTCAAGTTGGCAAGTGGCTGTGGTGACAAGAGTATCGAAATCCTTGAGGAGCAGAGATTCCTGGAACTTCAGCAGAAGTATGGACAAACAGAGGAGGAACAGTAACCATGACAGATAAGGATATACGCAGGATGCAACGCCGGATTGACGAGGGCATCCAGTTGGCTCAACGCCGCTTATGGGAGCGGGCAGGCCGTGCCAATCTTTCGTTGGTGGTTTGTCGCAACGGGAAGGTGATGGAAATTGTTCCAGATGGAGAACGTGATGAATATATCAACAGCGCGGGCGACCCTTTGGTAAGGCGAAAGACCCAGTTGTAGACACTTATATAAATGTTCGCGCGCGTATATATTATGTATAATGTCTATTGCGCGATAATGTATATCTGAAAGCAGAGATGGAATTAGGAATCAAGTACACTTCGCATATGGAAGTGACAGAAGCCGGGACAGCCAGGAGTATGGGTAGCGGAGACTTGGAGGTGCTTGCCACTCCAGTCATGCTGGCTTTGATGGAAAATGCCGCCATGCTGGCTGTGGGCGGGGAATTGTCTGAGGGCAGTACAACTGTGGGTGCCCATATCAGTAGCAGTCATCTGATGCCCACTCCCGTAGGCTCCACTATATCTGCCACAGCCACTTTGACTGCAGTTGAGGGACGCAAGTTGACCTTTCACGTGGAGGCACATGATGCTGCAGGAAACTTGCTTGGAGAGGGCACTCATCTGCGTTTTGTGGTGGATAGGGAGCGCTTCATGAGTCGTGTGTGAATGAATCACATGTCTGTGACTGTGACGAGTGTCAGCCTCGGGTGATTATTGATAATACAGAGATGAAATTTGGTATGTGTGTAAGACGGATTGTTTTCCTGCTCGCTTTGGTTCTTATGAGAGCGCCTGGCGTGTATGGTGCTCAGAATTTTGATGATTGGTTTCAGGACCGCACGTTACGGCTCGACTATACTTTCAGCGGAGACAGCAGAGGTCAGCAAATCTATCTGGATGAAATGCGGAGTTCTGACGGCTGGTATGGCCGAAGGGTACATCTGGATAGCCTGCTGTTGCAGGGCAATGGTCAGATTACGGTTGCTGATACCACTGGAGTAGTGCTCTATCGTCATTCCTTCAGCACCCTTTTTCAGGAATGGCAGGTCACTCGCGAAGCCACGCTTGTAAGTAAATCCTTCGAGAATGTGTTCCTCGTTCCCATGCCTAAGGTTCCTGTGGATATCACCATCTCCCTCTTTGATACCCATCGGCGGGTGTCGGGTAGCATGAAGCATCGTGTTGATCCTGCAGACATCCTTATCCGCCCCGTTAAGCAGATGTGCAGTTGGGAGTACCTGCGTGCTGCAGGAGACAGTCGTGGTAAGATAGATGTGGCCTTTGTGGCAGAGGGTTATCAACAGTCTGAGATGAACATTTTCCGTCGCGATTGTCAGGAGACAATAGATGCATTGCTCTCTCACGAACCTTTTCATTCCATGGCCGACAGGTTCAACTTTATTGCCGTGTATGCTCCCTCTGAGGATAGTGGTGTGAGTATTCCCCATGATGGGTTGTGGAAGCGGACTGCCACCTCCAGCCATTTTGATACATTCTATAGTGAAAGATATCTGACCACCCTTCATCTGAAGCAGTTACACGACCTTCTGTCGGGCATTCCCTGCGAACATATTGTGATTCTTGCCAATACGGATAACTATGGTGGCGGAGGCATATACAACAGCTATATGCTCTCAGCGGCTCATCATCCCACATGCAAGCCTGTGGCTGTTCATGAGTTCGGGCATAGTTTTGCCGGTCTTGGCGACGAATACTATTATGACGATCAGTATGATACGCTTTATCCTGCCGATACAGAACCCTGGGAACCCAATCTGACCACTCTGGTGGATTTCTCTAATAAATGGAGGGATATGCTACCAAGCCAGACTCCTATCCCCACGATGCCAAGCGGAAAGAATCTTTATTCCGAGATTGGAGTGTATGAGGGGGGAGGTTATCAGTCAAAGGGCGTTTATCGCCCGAGCCAGGAATGTCGAATGAAAATCAATGAATCCCCTGTGTTTTGTCCTGTATGCAGGCGGGCTATTGCACGCATGATTGATTATCAGACCCGGTAGGGCAGAGGCTTTGTTGTCGATGGTATCCTTCTACCTTTGTTGTTGGCAACGCGGCAGAGGAGATTGTCTGAGATTCTTTGACCGTTCTTGTTCCTACGTTTTTGGCCGTAAATGTCTTTAGGAAATATTTTGAATGAATCCGGGCAGAATGGTTTCGTAATACTTCAGGGTAACATCAGGGCATACGGAATGTGCCTGGAGTTTGGGCCTAATAGTTTATCTGTTTGCCGCAAACACTTTTGGTATATGGGTTAAACTCCATCTGAATCACAATATGGGAGCCTGCGTTTGTTTGGAAGGTA
>JBJFDX010000408.1:0-4394 GCA_051890235.1 Bacteroidaceae bacterium
TCAGATTCCCTATTAAGACAAAGGTAAGATGAATTTATTCTCTGTCTAAGGAACGAATTCTGATTAAACCATTCCGTTGGCAGAAAGTCATAAGTTCAGAGAGATGCAAAAAAGAAATTCTAACTGATAACAAATTGAGAAAATGATGAAAAAGTTGATGTTTATCATGGCTCTTGGCCTGTTGGTTTCAGGACAAGCGCTTGCACAGAAGGAAGACTCAGCCGAAGGTCGTGAAGCAAAGCGTGCCGAGATGATTGCCAAGTCAGGTGAACGCCTGGCAAAGAGTTTTGGGTTGGATGATGCCAAGAAGGAATCTTTCCTGACCATCTATACCGAGTATCAGACGGAGATGTTTGCCACCAACGAGCGTCCTGACCGTAAGGAAGTTGGCAAGGAAAGGGAAGAGGGAGACAAAAAGGAGCTTACGGATGCTCAGGCCACTGAGCGTATCCAGGCCAACTTCGAGAAACAGGAGAAGCAGGTGGCTCAGTTGCAGAAGCGCCTTGAGATTCAGAAGCGCTACTATACTCGCTTCGCAGAGGTGCTCACACCTGCGCAGATTCTGAAGGCTATGTTCCCCCAGCGTCCTCGTCAGCAGGGCAACAGCCAGCAACGTCAGGGAGGCATGCGGCCTGGTGGCTTTGGCGGTCCTGGCGGTTTTGGTGGTCCTGGCGGCCCCGGTGGATTCTGATACCACTCTTTATCATAACGAACAGACAAGGCAGGCAGAGGTTATTCTCCCTGCCTTTCTCTTTTTGGGAGTTGTACGTTCATGTGTTTTATATAAACAGAGTCTTACTTTGCACTAAAGTGATATTCTGTTTGCGTCAAAGGACTTGCTTGCCTTCTTATCTGATGACGTTGAGCCTCTGTTGCTGTTCTTTCTGAGGATGTTCGGGAGCCGATTCGGAATGCAGACTCTTCAGTATCCATGCCATGTTGCGGGCCATCGTACGCATGGTCTGCAATCCCTCCACATCCTGGGCTGTCTCGCCAGGAGCCGCCCCATAGGCGATATTCCAGTACTGACTGGTAATCTGAGGCATGTTCATCATCTGAAAGGCCATGTTCATGGTGGCAAATGCAGCTGTGCCACCACCCCTACGGCAAACAGCCAAGTTGGCATATGGCTTGAATTCGAAGTACTTACCTGCTGCAAAGAGTGCTCTCTGAATGACTGCCAGCAGGGCTCCATTAGGCTGTCCGTAATAGACAGGACTCCCGAAGACAAAACCATCGGCCTGACGGGCTGCCTGACATAATTGGTTGCAGAAATCGTCATCAAATACGCAGCATCCATTTCCTGCCTTGCGACAACTTCCGCAGGCGATGCATCCACGTACAGGCTTGTTGCCCAGTTGCAGCATCTCGGTTTCAATACCCTCGGATTGGAGCGTGCGAGCTACTTCGCTCAGAGCCACATATGTATTGCCTTCCTTGATAGGGCTTCCGTTGACCAGTATTACTTTCATCGTATTTTCTGTTTGGTTACTTAATGTGTGAAGGTCTCTCTCCATCCTCCTGAGTGTGGCTGGGCTTCTGTTCTGCCGAGTAATCATCCTGACGGGAACACTCCGAAGAGAAGGCCGATGGGAATCGATGCATGAGCAGGTAGGTGACAACCCAGCCCACTGGAGCCGTGAGCACATCTAATAGGAAAAAGTTGTGGTATCCGCACCATTGGCTTAGCCATCCACTCACGGCCGCAGGGGGAATGATGCAGGTGGCCACCAGGGGGATGTATAGCAGGTTGATGGTATTGCGATAGCGCTCTCCTGATATGTATTGCACGGGCAGACGGCAGGCATAGAGGCCCAGTCCAAAGCAGAATTGTGCCAGACTGGTGCATGCACATATGGTCCAGAGTGATGTGGGTTGCACGTGAGTCATAAACAGGTAGGCCAAAGGCGAGAATCCCAATGTCAACGCCAGAGGCCAGAATGACTGACGCAGGCTGATGTGCTTCAGTAAGCGTCTGCCTAAGGTGAGACCTATACAGAAAGCTATCACTCCCACCGTGCCTTGGGCAAAACCTATCTCTTGGATGCTGCATCCCAGACCGCCTCGGGTACGTATCTCATATAGGTATAATACGCGTGTAAAAAACATCAGACTTTGGGGCAGGAGCAGGAAGAAGAGTGTGATGACAGGAGCCAGCCAACCCGGTTGTTGACGGATGCGGTCGATGACATGCATCTCTGCCCGTACCGATCCGCTTACACTATGGTTCATGCTGCGGTTCCCAACCTGAGGGGATTGCAGGGCAAACAGATGATAGAGGACGAAGAGAGCAAAGCATCCTGCCAGCATATAGCACCCCATTGACCATGCGTGCAGCAGGTGGCGATAATAAACCTGCAGACTGCCCACCACGATGATGAGCATGCCGTAGGTGAGGATAACGGCCATCTGGGAAAAGAATATCTTCGGACCGGTGAATACTCGTTGCAGAGGTGGTCTGAGCATACGCTCATAATACATGCGTGCCGTCAGTTCGTGCCATGAACAAAGCAGGCTGGTGAGCATCAGGGAACTCAGCAAAGCTCCTTGTCCGTAAGGGAAACTGAGAGCCACCAGCATCAGCGACAGGAAGATGAGGGCCTCTATCCAATGCAGTGTGTGTCTGAAGTGTCCTTGTCTGCGAATCCATGAACGTACGAATGACTTGAGCATCCAGGGCAGAAAGAGCAGGGCTGAGAAGAGGGTAGCCCTGGCGGGTGAGACTCCACTTTGCAAAAACATGAGCAGAGCCACAAAGGTCACCATGGCCGAGGGGATTTCTTCCGCTCCAAACAGAGTGGGAACCCACGTCCATGGTGACCTCATGCTCATGACTTTTCTCGTGTAATCAATAACTGCGTGCAATCAGCACTCGTGCTACGGCAGGCTTGCCGCTTACCATATCCACGCCGGGTGTCTGTTCCACGCCGAAGGGAACGCAGCGGATGGTGGCCTGAGTCTCTTCCTTGATGCGAGCTTCGGTCTCTGCTGTTCCATCCCAATGGCAGAGGAAGAAGCCGCCGTTCTTTACGCGCTCCTTAAACTCCTCATAGTTGTCACATTCGTAGATGTGAGCGTCACGGAAGTCCTTTGCCTTCTTGAAGATATTCTGTTGGATATCATCCAGCAATTCTTTTACGTGCTCCACGATACCCTCCACAGGGATGTTCTCCTTTTCCAACGTGTCGCGGCGCATCACTTCCACCACGCCCTTCTCCAGGTCTCTTGCTCCGAGCACGATACGTACGGGTACTCCACGCAGTTCGTAGTCGGCAAATTTAAATCCGGGACGCTTGTTGTCGCTGTTGTCATACTTCACGCTTACACCCAGTTTGCGCAGTCCCTCGCATATCTCTTCGGCTTTTCCGTCAAGTGCTTCGGTCTGTCCAGCCTTGCCGATGGGGATGATGACTACTTGAATGGGTGCCAGGGCGGGAGGAAGCACCAGTCCATTGTCATCGGAGTGAGTCATGATGAGTGCGCCCATGAGTCGGGTGCTCACGCCCCAACTGGTTGCCCACGCATATTCAGGCTTGTTCTCCTTGTTGAGGAATTGCACGTCAAATGCTTTTCCGAAGTTCTGTCCCAGGAAGTGGCTGGTACCGCTCTGCAACGCTTTTCCATCCTGCATCATGGCTTCGATGGTGTAGGTGTCCAGAGCTCCGGCAAAGCGCTCGGTCTCGCTCTTCACTCCCTGCACTACGGGTACGGCCATGTATTGTTCTGCAAATGTGGCATATACCTTCAGCATCTGCTGGGCACGCTGTTCGGCTTCTTCGCGTGTGGCATGAGCCGTGTGTCCTTCTTGCCATAAGAACTCGCTGGTGCGCAGAAACAGACGGGTGCGCATTTCCCAGCGCATCACATTACACCATTGGTTGACCAGCAGAGGCAGGTCGCGATAGGAGTGAATCCAGTTCTTGAACGTATTCCATATGATGGTCTCCGAGGTGGGGCGAATGATGAGTTCTTCTTCCAGCTTGGCCGTAGGGTCTACCACCACTCCGTCATGTGTCTCGTTGGTCTTCAGACGATAATGTGTCACCACGGCACACTCCTTGGCAAAGCCTTCTACGTGCTCGGCTTCCTTGGACAGGAAACTCTTGGGAATCAGCAGAGGGAAATAGGCATTCTGCACACCGGTAGCCTTGAACATATCGTCCAGCGTGCGTTGCATCTTCTCCCAGATGGCATAGCCATAGGGTTTGATGACCATGCATCCGCGCACGTCAGACTGTTCTGCCAGGTCGGCTTTGACCACCAGTTCGTTGTACCACTTGCTATAGTCCTCGCTTCTTTTAGTGAGGAATTCCAGTTCTTTTGCCATTATTATAATGTCTTTGTTGTTTTGTATCAGTATGTTTATGAGGCTTGTTCCTTGGGACAGCACACAT
>JBJFDX010000409.1:0-4367 GCA_051890235.1 Bacteroidaceae bacterium
TCTCAATTACGTCTTGTATAGGTATATCCTGATATTTCATTCGAAAATTAGGGAAAGTAATTTATACATACGTCACTTCCTGTTACACACGATTTTATCAAATTAATGATAAAAAGGACCTCCTATCAACTTGGATGTTTCTAAGACATCAATATGCCCTCATAACAACCTCAAAGCTCTCTGCATAGTCGCATCCCCATTGTCCACCTCTCACAGCTGCCAGTCCTGTAATATACTCCGCCGAGCGAGGATGAGGATAAGGGCGCATCACACCGCGATACATTGAGAGAGCATTGACCTTAGCATTTACGCCATCTTTGCCCACCTCAACAAAACAGTTCGGTTCAAAACATTTCATGGCGTTATTAATCTTCCACTCCGTGCATGAAGGTACCTCCATGTACCAGAACTCCTTCACCCGTTTCACCTCAGGCCTGCGCTGGAACAAACGCACAGCCTCCTGGCAAGCCATAGAAGTCTGCATGTGGTCGTTGTTCGTATCAGCAGGATGATGTGTAATCACGATATCCGGCTCACTCTCCTTGATGACGCTCTCAATGAACTGCACCAGATTCAGGTGAGGCACAGTATTCATCTCGATGTTCGGGAATGTTGCCTCATAGATGTTATTCACGCCTAAGCTCTTGATTGCATTATGTGTATCATCCTCCAGTTCCTTATCATCAGGACGGAACGCACGTGCCTTAGCCTCAGTACACATGATGGCTACATCTACTGTGTCACCATTCCTGCACCATTTATACATGGATGCACCAGCACCCAGCACCTCATCATCGGGGTGAGCCACTACAAGCAAATATTTCATTTTTTCCCAATTTTAACTTTAACCCGAGGAACGCAGAGAATGGTTAAGGCCATTTATCTGACGTTCTATTTTATCCGTCCTCATCAATGTTTAAGGTTTTCATTGCTTGTTGCATAAGCGACAAGCTTGTCATGCATCCACTTCGGATACTTGCCTACTGCCGTATAGAGTATGGCCAACACCGTCCAGACAATCAACTTCAAGTCACCAAAGAATGAGGCATGCTTTACATAATACACATCCAGTTTCAATCGGATGGGCAACACCTTCTCATTGTACTCCTTTTCATCTGAAAACTGGTCGCCATAGATATAATCCCACAGACTCGACTGAGAGGTTAGTCCGCAAGGAACAGTAGAAGCAATGGCGTTCTCGCCTCCTCGGGTAATCCCTACCTGATCAACAGCCGCCGGTCGAGGTCCTACTATCGACATAGTACCATTTAATATATTTATCAATTGTGGTAGTTCGTCAATCTTCAGCCTGCGCATAATCTTTCCCCACCAGAATATCCTGTCCTGGTCAGGCCGCAACGAAACCTCATTAGCCCCACGTGCCACACGCATGGAACGGAACTTCCACATCTTGAACTTCCTGTTGTCCTTCCCCACACGATTGGCAAAATAGAACAACGGTCCCCAGTCGCTCATCAACGTGGCCACGATGGAGAATATCCACACAGGGCTTGTACCCACAATACCTGCCACGGCACAAGCAATGTCAAATATACGCTTTGAAAATCTATATACCATATTACAACGTTTCGGTCACAACAAATAATATTCTATGAGCAGGCAGCAGAATCATCACCCATAACCTTTCCATCTTCTCCATACAAAATGGCCAACCTTCCATACGGGAGCCCACATTACCTCCGAAGGATAATATTTCACCATCCTAAACAGATGTCCCACATTTCTTATGTATAATCTTATGTCACTTCCCTGGTGCGCCCTCTGGTAATACTCGTCATATCTTCCGAAATTACCGCCCACGCCAATCTCATTCATCAAGAACTGACCGGCCTCCACATCTGGTTCACACAACAACCTGTCGTCCCTAAGTTCAAAACACCTGACTAAAACATACATCACGGCAGCAGCAAAACGCTGCAGGCCCATACACTTTAACGTGCATATGGCTCCTTGCCGATCTGAACGAGTGGTATGTTCCAGAATGAAATAGTAGTCCATAAGTTGCCTCAGCCCGATACCCTCATGAAACACATGGCGGTAGATATGCAGGAGTGAATAAACCGCGTTGAAACCTATGCAGGGATAGGCAAACCCTTTGTTTTTGTCCATCAGTTGCATCTGTATCTTGACTTGTTCCCCAAACCACCTTTTATACGTTTGCCAACGTAAAGGGCTGTATGTGAAACTCGGTGCATGATGTATCTCCACACTCACATCCTTGAATATCCTCACATCCGTATGGTGTACGACCGTCCTTCCCACCTTCCACCCTTTCCTCTTCATGAAGGCAATGACATCTTCTCTCTTTCCATCCACCCACAAATCAATGTCCCCACTCTGGCGATATAACGAAAGGTTAAGGTTAACGTCTGGGTTAAGGTTATACAGCAAAGCCGTACCTTGCCCTTTAAGGACAACAGACTTGAACCCAGCCTCAGCAAACATCCCTGACACTTCAGCAGCCCTTGCCGACACCAGTTCGTTTCTGCGTTTTATGTGTTCCGTTTGCACAAACCATTCCATCAGCAAACGCTTCTTCGGTCTTTGTTCTGCAGGAAGACGCTCTATGCCAACATAGCATACGCCTATCAGCGACTGCTTCACAGCCTCCCGATAGACATTTGCCCACTCAGCATCAGAGAGTGTACAGGCGAATGCTTCCCTCTTGCCTAATGCTATAAGGATTAAATTCCTAAACTCCTTGTTCATCTCATTGTCCTGCGAGCATCCAATCCCTTCAGACTCTCCTCTAACGAAACAATCTGATAATCAAAATCCATGCGGCTCATGTCCTGCTCATAATACGAGTCAGCAAACATCTTCGGGATGGCAGGCAGGAAGAAAGAGCCCAACCACACCAACGGATTGAACAGACAGCTAATCCATATCCTGTGTCCGTGCTCCCGGGCAAACTGACGTACAATCTCCACAGTATCTGCATACTCTGCGTTCTGAGGGAAGAACGTTCCCCCCATATCACGCAGGATAATCTGCTTCACAAACTCCGCCAGGTTATCTATGAATAGCATTGATCTCTTATTGTGCCAAGCAGGGAATATCGGAATCTTTGTAGCCAGCCAAGCCAACCTTGGCAGATTCCCTTTGTTGCCAGGCCCATAAATCATTGGCGGACGAAGAATAACAACTTTAAATGTTGGGCATTCCAGCTTGTGTAATCCGTTTTCTGCCTGCAACTTACTGTCGCCATAAAAGTCGTTCGGGTCAGGTAACGTACCTCTCGATGTCACATTGCCCTTCAATGATTTACTGGCACGATACACGATGCGTGAACTCATATAGATGAATTGCTTCACCCCATGGTCTTTCGCCCATCGAGCTATCTCAATGGTCAAGTCACGATTCACCTTATAATATAATGGCGCCATTTCCGGCTTGGGATCCACATGAGCGATACCAGCCACATGGAACACCACGTCATACTGGCTGAAGTCCACCTGTTTCCACTCTCCGTTCATCGTATCGACGGTATCCACATGAAACTCCTCTGGTGTCTTCATCAGCCATCGTTCAATGTTTGTCCCAACAAAACTGTTGGCACCAGTGATTAATATCCGTTTCATTTACAATCTTATTTGGGAAACTCCTTCACCACTTTTGCTGGCCTACCCAAAGCCAGAGTCCAGGCAGGAATATCCTTGGTTACCAATGAACCTGCACCTACAACAGCACCTTCTCCTATAGTAACACCCGGCATCACAATACATCCCGTACCTACAGCACAGTTCTTGCACAGACGTATCTTGCCATATTTATAAGGTTGCATTCCATACACATCCCCCAAATGATATTCGGACAAATCCTTCTTGTGACAAAGCAAACGACAATCACCGGCTATGTGTACACCATCTTCTATTTCTATTAAATCCGAATGATTCAAGTCCACACGCACATAATCACCGATGAAAACGTCCTTGCCCACCTTCGCGCCCAGCCTTCTCAAAATACATGGCCGCATCTTTCGAGGATTCAGTGGTTCGAGCACAGCCCAGTTCATAGCGTTAATCAAGAGACGATGATACCAATTCATAAAGAACTGCCTTATAACCTTCCAAAGGCTTACATCCCCATAATCCTCTATAGGATATTTGAAGCCCAACAAACAAAGGAGTCTGTAGGTGACACTTGTTTTTTTCTCTTTATTCCCCATAATTCTCTTGTTGTTTGGTTTCCACTCCCCATCCATTCAGAATTTCTTCTATTCGCTGCTGTATAGTACATGTGAAATCATTAGGGCGTGGTTTGAAACCGTCAAGTTTTCTCCAGGCATCAATAAGAGAGTATGTACCATCCAAAATGTATCCCTCTTCTGTCAGTTTCCTTACAAG
>JBJFDX010000410.1:0-4356 GCA_051890235.1 Bacteroidaceae bacterium
AAATCGTTTATGAGAAAAAGACTTCTTAGTCTGTGCTTGATGGCTGTCCTGACAGTCATGAGCATCTCTGCGTGGGCACTTGGCCAAAAGAACGGTGTCTACCAGATTGGTACTGCTGAGGATTTGAAAGCCTTTGCAGAACTCGTAAATGCTGGTGAGGTCCATGCCTATGCTCAGCTTACGGCTGACATCGACTATGGTACCGAGCAGACTCAGATTGGTACTGATGCCAATCATTATGCTGGTACCTTCGATGGTATGGGACACACCATCAAGGTGAATTTTTATCCAGAGGAGGATGGCGGTGCGCTCTTCCGCAACCTTGCTCGCACCACCATCGTGCAGAACCTGCGCGTGGTAGGTACCATTACCACAGCAAAGAAGTATGCTGCCGGTATTGCTGCATGGGGAGCCAATGCCACCATCCGCAACTGTGCCGTGGACATTACCGTGGAGAGCGGTATTGGCGGTGATGGCACCCATGCAGGTCTTGCTGCCGTGGTGGGTCAGGGTTTCTTTGCTACCAACTGCGTGAGCAAGGTGGTCATCAATGGTGCCCAAACCACAAACTGTGGCGGACTTGTGGGCTGGTGTGACGCACGTACCAATGTGCAGAACTGCCTGGTCATCAACGAAGGTACCTTCAAGCAGGATGACAACAGTGCAGCCATTGCCCGTAATGGAGGCCAGTTGATAACCTTCAATGCGGCCCTGTATGTGGAGTTCCGTTCCGGTGCCAACAAGGACGCTCGTCAGAGCGGTGCATGCTACAACAACTATGCTCTGAATGACTGGGGTGGTGACAATGGTGACGTTACCTATATCACCACCGAGGACCTCAAGAGCGGTAAGGTGTGCTATATGCTCAACACCGACCAGACTGACATCCAGTGGACTCAGACCATTGGCGAGGATGATTACCCCATGCCTGCCGTATTCGGCAAAGGCAAGCAGGTGTATGCATCGATAGCTACCAACTGTCACGGACATGTAGAAGTGGCAGAGGGAGAAGAGGCTCCTGAGGTAACCTACAGCAATACTGCTACAGGCGTGACCGCTGAGGCCCATACTTGGGACAATGGCGTATGTACCACTTGTGGCTTCTTTAATGACAACTATCTGGAGCGTGATCTCACCGATGGTACTATTCCTGTGAGAACCCCTGAGGATATGCACTGGTGCGAAATCAAGAACCAGGTGTCCGATGGCGGTTTCTTCACAATCAAGCAGATGAACGATATTGAGATTTCCGGTCTCGGTAAGGGCTATACCATCTTCAATACCGGCAACTGGTATGGCGGTAATTATGATGGTCAGGGATACAACCTTACCATCCACATTGCCGATGTGCCAGGCAGCTATGCTGCCCTCTTCCCCCAGGCTTATGGCACCTTGGAGAATATCTGCCTGCATGGTGAAATCGGCACCTTCCACAACTTTGCGGGTTCTGTTGTAGGAGCTTCAAAAAATGGTACATTGGTTATCCGCAATGTCTATAGTGATGTGACTATCTCCACCACCAAGACAGGTGATGCCACTTGTGGCGGTATTCTTGGTGTGGCAGACGCAGATTTCAAGTTGACCAACGCTATTTTCGCTGGTAAGGTTATCGGTGTGGAGGGTACTACCAATGTGGGTGGTATCGTCGGATGGTGTGGCGCCCGATGCGAGGCCACCAATGTGGTTATGGTTGGCTCTATCGAGAATTGCGGTGATGATACCCACTCTGTAGCACGTAGCCCCGGTATGTTCACTCCTACCAACTGCTGGTGTACACCCACCAGCGGTGCTCCCAAGTATGATGATATGGTGCCCATGTATGATGATGGCGAAGTGGAGAGCGGTTCCTTGGCATTCAAGTTGAACAACAACCAGAATGGCGGTGAGAATTTCTTCCAGACCTTCGGTACCGATGATGCACCCTATCCCTTCATGACAGGCGGTCATCAGAAGGTGTATGCTAATCCCACAGGCGGTTTCCGTTGTGACGGAGCTCCTCTCGGTGATATTCAGTATACCAATACTGAGTCTTCTTCCACTATTCCCGATCACACCTATGGTGATGACGGCTTCTGCTCAGTGTGTGGTGATGTGAATCCCAACTTCCTGACTCCTGCCGAGGACGGATGGTTTGAGTTGGCTACTGCTAAAGAACTTACTTGGTGGTCTCACTATGCAGCCAAGGTAGACCTGGGTGCATGTGCCCGTCTGACTGACGATATCGACATGCAGGGTGTGGAGAACTATGCCGTAATCGGTGGCGAGTTCAAGCCTTTCTACGGAAGTGTCGATGGTCAGTTCCATGTCATCAGCAACCTGGTTATCAACGTGCCCACTCAGAAGGGTGTCGGCTTCATTGGTGTGATGAACAGTATCCCCACCAAGGAGCAGGCCAAGGATACCGACCGTGAGGCTAATCCTGCATTCATCCGCAACCTTACTCTGGATGAGAGTTGCTCTGTAACAGCTCAGGGTTATGTGGGTGGTATCCTGGGTATGACCTCTGCATGGCCTGGACGAGTAGAGGTGAAGAACTGTGTGGTTCGCTGCTCTGTAACAGCTGTTGATGCTGCCAATGCCGGTGGTATCCACGGATGCTGCATGGGCTCCACCTGTAGCATCGTTGTGGACAACTGCGGTGTGACCTCCACCATCACTGGTCCCAAGGAGAACGGTGTGATCTCCGGCTGGATGGGTAGCTTTGGTACACTTACCAACTGCTGGGCTATCTCTGAGGTGTATGAGGGTGAGAATAATGTTTCCAACTTCGTACGTGCAACTCCCAAGAGCGAGAACAACTGGTGGATCAAGGCACATGACGGCATCGTTACCAACACCTTCAATATGGATATCGTACCCACCGGTGAACTGACATGGCGTCTCAACAGAAGCCAGTTCAAGGAGCCTGTATGGTACCAGCGTATTGGTGATGATGATATTCCTTATCTGGATAAGGAGCGTGGCGTGGTGGCTAAGCTCAACGGTAAGTATTACAGCATCTATGATGAGAGTTCACTGGCTGAAGCTGTTGACGGCGTGAAGGCTGACAATGATGAACTCATCAATGAGTCTGTGGCTTACAAGGGCGCTCGCGAAGATCTGGCCGAAAGAGTAGAGGCTCTGGATGCATGTGCCGATTATCTCGATCTGGCTATCGCCATGGATACCATCAATGTATATGTCGACAAGGTGAATGCAAGCATCAAGGCTTATGATACCTATACTAAGGTTTGCTTGAACACTCTGGATTATCTCGCCACTCACCTCGACTTTGAGGGCGAACTCCGTGATGGTCTCGATGCATACCTCAATAAGCTTCTGGAGCCCAGTGATGAGAATCCCTATGGTTCTTATCAGTATATTCTGGAGAACTGCCAGGTGACCGACGAGCAGATTGCCAAGGAGACTGAGCGCGTGAGTGCATGGCTCCAGGAGGCTGTCAAGAGCGGTTATGTTCCCGGCACAGAGGTTACCAACCTGATGGTCAATGCTGACTTCCTCGATGGTAAGAATGGTTGGGAAGGTGCAGAAACCATCGGTCCCAAGGTGTTTGAGTTTGATGGCAAGAAGATTGCAGGCGTGGAGTGCTGGGCCAATGAGGTACCCAACCTGAGTCAGACAGTCAAGGACCTGAAGCCTGGTTATTATAAGGTGGAGATCACTGGTGCCACACGTGCATACAACGACCGTTACGGATTGAACTACATCGGTACTCTCGATGTGAATGGTGTCACCAACTACTTCATGGCCGACATTGAGGATCCCATCAGTGTGGATGATGCTATTGATGGTGTCAACTGTAACATTACCGGTGAAACAAGCGACCTTCGGATTTACGAGGACGGCTACTCTACAAATGACGAAGAGGGTGGTGCCCCCATCGGTTATCTGATGCATGGTCAGCTCAGTGTGGCTTGCGTCATCAATGCAGATGTTCGTTACAAGAACTACACGATGGGCTATGTAGGTGAGGATGGTACTCTTACCCTCACACTCCGTCAGGACAAGTGCGACGCTTCCAATGACTGGTTTGGCTTTGGTAATATCCGCCTCACCTATTGCGGTGATGCTGAGACCGATGCCACATCTGCAGCTCTCGATGATGTGCTGGCAAGTCAGGTGGCACGTGCCAACACCATTCTTGACAAATATGTCCCCGATGATGTAACCGTCAAGAAGGCCCCCAACTTCCCCAATGAACTGCGTGCAAAACTTTCTGCAGCAGTTAACGAGGCAGACGGTGCTGCTACCAATGAAGAGAAGATAGCTGCCATGCAGAAGATTTCTGATATCTTCAAGGAAATTCGCGTGGCCAAGAAGGCTTATGTGAATATGGTAGAGATTGCCAGAAGTCTC
>JBJFDX010000411.1:0-4345 GCA_051890235.1 Bacteroidaceae bacterium
TGACTATTAAGAAGGTTCTCGTATCGCAGCCCCAACCCTCATCAGAAAAGTCGCCTTACTTTGATATTGCCCATTCGATGAATGTGGATATCGTGTTCCGTCCATTCATCAAAGTGGAAGGTGTTACCCCCAGAGAGTTCAGACAGCAAAAGATTAACATTCTGGATTATACTGCGATAGTCTTCACTTCGCGTCATGCGGTGGACCACTTCTTCAACCTCTGCCGTGAGCTCCGTGTCACTATCCCCGAGGACATGAAATACTTCTGCATCACAGAGATGGTAGCTCTCTACATCCAGAAGTATGTACAATACCGCAAGCGCAAAGTATTCTTTGGTACCACAGGCAAGACCGACGGCTTGGTGGCCGTCATCTACAAGCACAAGTCTGAGAAATATTTCATCCCCATGAGTGACGTGCACAACGATGATATCTCTGATTTGCTGGCAGCCAAGAACATCTGTCATGCATGCGGCGTCATGTACCGTACCGTAAGCAACGACTTCAAGCCCGAAGAGCCATTCGACTATGACATGCTCATCTTCTTCAGCCCAAGCGGAGTGCAGGCTCTTCTGAAAAACTTCCCCAAATTCAAGCAGGGAGATATTGCCATCGGATGCTTCGGACCCTCCACAGCACAAGCTGTTCGCGATGCCGGACTCCGGTTGGACCTTGAGGCTCCATCGCCCGAATATCCGAGCATCACGGCAGCCCTGAAGGCCTATATTGCTCAGGTCAATGGCTGAGAATCATCTGCATACGTTACCCAAGAGCGAACGTCTGTGCAGCCAGAAGGTGCTGCAAAGGCTCTTTAGTGGCGAACATCGTTCCATCAGCGTGTTCCCCATCCGGGCAGTTTTTATGGAAAGCGAGGAACCGGGCGTCCGCATCATGGTAAGCGTAAGCAAACGTCACTTCAAGCGTGCCGTAAAACGCAATCGCGTGAAGAGGCAACTTCGCGAGGCTTATCGGCTGAACAAGCAGATTCTGCAGAACCTGAATACCGGTCTGAACATAGCCTTCCTATGGAACCTTGCCGACATTCTGCCCACTCATGCCGTCATACAAAAGATGCAACACTTACTCAATCGCATTCATGAAAGCATCACACAGGCCAAGTAAAGTCAGCCAGGCTTTGGCATGGTTACTCACGCTCCCCATCCTCTTTTACCGCCATTACATATCTCCCCTCACTCCACCCTCGTGCCGCTTCACTCCCACGTGTAGCCAGTATGCACTCGAGGCCCTGCGCCGTCATGGGGTATTGCGAGGCAGTTGGCTTGCCATACGCCGGCTATTGAGATGTCATCCCTGGGGCGGAAGCGGTTATGACCCTGTGCCCGACTGAGGAGAGGGAATCTGTACCGAATCCATCAGGATATCACTTTGCTCTCCCGCCCGAAGGCGTTTGGTACAAACAGACATCCAGTTTGGCACAAACAGACATCCAGTTTGGCACAAACGAATGAGTTCTCTTGAGTCAGTCCGTCACACCCCATCCAATACTCCTTATTTATTATACGCGCGCGAAAACCTTCTGCAGAAAGTCCTTGCGGAAAATTCCACATATCTCCTTATCTATATATGCGCGAAGGGGCTGTACCTTTCGCGGAACAGCCCCTTCTCACCTCGCCTCACTTGTTTCCTTAACCCCAACGAAAGGGAAAGTCCTCCAAACAAAGTCAAGGGAACAGCCTTTGCGGTCTGATGACCGATTGGGGGTTAACGGAGTATCTCTTCAGCCGCCTGGTTGAAATACTCGATACATTTCACAATATCAGGTACTGAGTTGTTCCAGTTGTTTTCATATTCAATGGCGAAATAACCCTTGAAGCCTTGCTCCTTGAGCACGCCAAGCATGCCCTTCACATCCAGGCATCCCGTGCCCCAGATGACGTCTTCCTGCCATTTCTGTCCCTCCTGCTTGGGCTCGATATCCTTGAAATGAAGGGTAATGATGCGTTTGTCCAGCATACGCAGACAATCGATGTGATTGAGTCCTTCGCGATTCCAATGCCCCACATCGGAACACGAACCGAGGTCACGGCCTCGGCCCTTGATAGCCTCAAGCAGATTCTCGGGCTTCCAGTAATCGGATGGCTTTGGATGATTGTGAACAGACACCTTGATTCCATATTTGCGTGAAAGGTTCTCCACCTGATCCCACAGACCCAGAGGGGGCTCGCATGTAATGTATTCCATCTTCATCTCACGCGCCAACTGGAACATACGTTCCCATTCCTGAGGATTATCGCTCACATACACGCCTGTGCCCACGATACGCACGTTCCTTCGTGCGGCCTCGGCACAGAGTTCACGTCTGTCAGATGCAGAGAGTTCGGGACCAAACACCTTGTCGCCCCACTTCCCTCCTATTCTGTGCCCAGGGAACACTTCGATATATTTCACGCCCATCACGCTGGTCTTATCCAGCGCCTCCATCAGAGTGAACTTGTGAAACGTGTATGACTGTACGGCCAACTTCCATCCAGCCTTCTCGGCCTTTGTCTGCTTGCCCAGGGAAGGTTGTGCCCATGCTGCGCCAAGAAGGGTCAGCATGCTCACGAGTAATATTCTGCTTATTGTCTTCATCTGAATAGTTATTTGTGTGACAAGGGAATCACTTAGGCATTTCGGGCAACGAATATCCATTGTGATAGGTATGCTTGATCCATTCCTCGGCAGCCTCCTTGGCATTCATCTCCTGGAATCTCCGGTCGAAACGTGGGTCTCCGTCTATCACCTTGAAGTCGTCGTAGTTGACCACCTGAATCTTGTCGTTGTCGGATATATTGGTGAAGCGCATGTTCTCGCCATCCCACTTCAGTTCACGATGCAGCCCATAGGTGCCTGCCAGTCTGACGGCCAGCACGCCCATGTCCACCATCTCGGTAAAAGGTCCGCTGAAACTGAAGTTTGACGAAGCCTCTACGCGATTCTCCGGCGACTCCTTGCAGGCACGTATCCAGTCCTGCTCGTGAGTATCGCTCTCCCATATGCTGATAACCTCGGAGTGTCCTCCCTTGACACGTGGTATGCTGGGCGTAGGCTCCTTGTAATCCTGCATGCGCGATTTGGGCAGAAGGGTTGGATTGAATCCATAGCAACCCATCATGATCTTGCCCTTCTTTCCCACGAAGATTACGCCTCCGTTCTCGTCACCCATCATCTCACCATCCTCCAGTTCCTCGGGACGTGGGGGCATGAGTCCGCCATCATACCAGTGTACCTTCACCTCGGGCATCTTCACCTTTCCCTTCTTGGGGCGCTCAGGGAATGTGTAGGTAATCATCTCGGCATGTGGGGGTGAATAGAGATTACTCATGGTGGAACTGGCAATCACGCTGGTAGGATACTTGATACCCAAGGCCCACACCACGGGATCCATGATGTGGCAAGCCATATCTCCCAGGGCTCCCGTGCCGAAGTCATACCATCCACGCCAGTTCCAGGGTGTATAAGAGGGATGATAGGGACGCATCTCGGCAGGTCCTATGAAGGCAGCCCAGTCCAAATCGGCAGGTAAGGGTGGCGTATCGGCAGGTTTCATGAGTCCCTGAGGCCAGATGGGTCGGTTGGTCCAGCAATGTACCTCGGTCACCTCTCCAATGGCTCCGTCCCATATCCACTCGGCCACCCTTCGGCACCAGTCGAAGGAATTGCCCTGATTACCCATCTGCGTAGCCACCTTGTATTTCTTGGCCAAAGCAGCCAGCAATCGTGACTCGTAGACAGTATGTGTCAAGGGTTTCTGACAATAAACATGCTTCCCCAGCGTCATGGCATGTGCCGCAATAGTAGCGTGAGTATGATCGGGGGTAGCCACCAAGACTGCATCGATGCTGTCCTTCATCTGGTCAAACATCACGCGCCAGTCCTTGAACAGTTTTGCTTTTGGGAAATCACCAAAGGTGCGGGCGGCATATCCCCAGTCGGCATCACACAGAGCCACGATATTCTCGGTCTTCATAAAGCCCAGGTTGCGTCGGCCCACGCCTCCTACACCTATGCCTGCTATATTCAGTTTATCACTTGGAGCCACATGTCCAAACCTCTTTCCAAGCACGGTGTTGGGCACCACCACAAGCGCAGCTGCTCCCAGTCCGCCCCGCTTCAGAAAATCCCTTCTCGTAATCTTTCCCATATTGCTTATAGTCTTAGTTTCACTCCATTTCCTATGCCTGATGACACTCAGGAAACAGATTCCATGCTCAAAGTTAATCATTTTTCTCCACTCCTCTGGTTTTTCTTGCAGAAAATCGAACTGTTATCCTCATTTTCTCTCCTCAGAAGAGCAAGACAGAACTGTTACCTAAAATAAGTCAGTCAAATTTCCCCATATATC
>JBJFDX010000412.1:0-4330 GCA_051890235.1 Bacteroidaceae bacterium
CAGGGTTGCAACCTGCTGCCCCGAGTTATGTGACAGACGGAGGGCACGCACCTCGGGATGGCGGGCATGCAAGGTCCTGAGGCATTCCCACGTGGAATCCCTGCTTCCGTCATCCACGAAGAGCAGACGGATATCCTCGCGCAGGGTGTGCAGGTAGTCCAGCAGGATGCGGCAGGACTCCTCCACCACCAGTTCCTCGTTGTAGCAGGGAAGGATGATATAGATCATGTCTTATTGGTTTGTATGTGCGTTAGTCGTTTCCGCGATGCAACTGCTTCCTTATAATTACAAAGTCGAATTATCTTCTATGCCTTATCCATCCCCCATGAGCCGAATATCGGAGGCAGCAGGGAGATGGTCAGCAGAACCACATTCTTCCAAAAGGATTCCTCTGGACTGAGATGGATGACCTCCCCGAAACAGCCACAGGCCTCTATCTGCCCATAACGGTCGATACTGTTCAGGAAGGTGATGCAGGTGAAATAAACCATTACCACGGGAAATATCCATCGGACATACCAACGCAAACGTGGAATGAAAGACGATACACCCAACAATAACTCACCCGAGCACACAAGTACGGCAAGAATACGTCCATGACCCTTCAAGGGACTATAGCCGAGAAAGTCACAGAACTGCTCCATGGTCATGGCAAACGAGCGGATGCCTATCCACTTGAATGTGGCAGAGAAGATGAACGTTATCCCCAACAGCCAAAGACAGGCATCTGCATACCGAGTGAATATTCTCATTTCGTTTCCTCCTGTCCAAGTGCCTTTCTGATATCCGTTTTCATGTTTCTCCGTGTAGGGTCACCCACCAGAAGCACATGTCCGTCATTGTCAATCAGGAATGAATGCAGAAGGCGCAGAGAGTCCACCAAAGGATTTCTCTGAAGGAAAACTCCAGTTGTGTCCACATAGAGGTTGGGATGATACTGAGTATAGAAAAGTACATGATTCACCGTTTCCACGGTAGAGGTATCTCCGGGGATTACCAGACACAGATGACAGGAATCGGAGAGTTCTGCCAACTGTTCATCAAAGGCCTGCCATACAGACAAATGGGTAGCCAGACAGGAGGAACAGGTAACGGAGTCTGTATAGTACACATACACATAAGGGCTATATGTGCGCCACAGAGAATCCGGTCCCACGAACACCATGCGGTCATATGGAACATCAACCACCGAGGAGAGGAACCTGTCATATGTCCGGTCCCTCTCTTCGGTGTTCCTGCTGTTACATGAGAGCAGGAGGGAAGAGGCAAGCAATGCAAGAATCGCCAGATGTTGGTGTCTCATGCTTCAGTATCATTTATTGATCAGAAAGTATACTCCCGGATTGTTGCCCCGGTTGCAGTCCTTGTTCCGAACCAGTTCCTCCCTGATGTCCTCACTGTCGACAGGCGTAGCCATCATGCCCGGCATAGCATACTGAACGGCATATTTCCGGATGCCAAGCGAGGAATCTTCAGTGTTGTCAAACGGGAAGGCAACAGACTTACCCGACTCCTTATCCAGGATGGACTCATGCTCAAAGCCATTGTCATAGAATCCTATCCAGGCATAGCGTTCATTCTCCGTGCACATGTATATGCAGCACCTGTGGGTCTCCTCCATCTCTATCATGTTATCCGGTGTCACCGACTCGCGATTCACGCTGCGGCTTCCGAAATCAACCTTATAGCGCACAGAGAGTTCGTCTTTATCATCCAACTGATACACGATGTCGCTCATGTAGCGGAAGAAGGTGACCGTGCCATCAGCCATCTTCTGCACAGGATGCCAGAATACAGCCACAGGCTCATCCTTCCTGTTGGTCAGATATTCTGCAGTCACATGCATGTCCTTGTCGGTCACAATAAGGTTGCCACGTCCCTCGTCATAGGACACAAAGTAGTACTTTCCATTCTGGCACTCAAACTTATCGGAGAAAAATCCGATATCTTTCTTCCTCTTGTAGTTTCCTTGATAGTCATACTCTATCACCGTATGCCTTGCCGACAATATAGATACGATATTCCTCTGCGTGTCCACTGAAAAGTCATTGATGCTCACATACTCACCGGGACCGGTGCCCGTGTGGCCAATACTGTTGATGAATCGTCCAGTGGTGGCATTGAACACAAACACACGCATGGCAAGTCTGCAGTCCAATACAAACAGTAAGGTATCAACCTTTACCAGTTTCTCAATATTGCCCACTCTGGATTTCTCCGTCTCCTCCAAAGCAAGGATATAGCGGTCCTTAAAGAGAGACTGAATGTCAAATGTGTCCTTTAAATTAGACTCCGTGCAATCCCAATGCTCATTCACCGGAACTTTGTCATGGCTGCAGGACACTACCGAAATCACCAACGCAACACAAGCGCACGAATACAGTAAACCTTTCATAGATCTTGTCTTCATGAAATTTGACTTTCGTCAGAAGGATGGGGGAAAAGTTCCCCCAAAATCTCCTCTTTTAATGTCATATGATATTTTGTTATCATTCACAATTCATGCCGCAAACACATGTCGTCGCACCGCCTGTTTCACAGGGGTTGGCACGACCATACTCCTGGCATACACGATAATATTTTCCCCGACCTCCCGTCTGGCATTTAATCTGGTCTGACCATGCCAACGGCCCCAACTGTGAGCCCGATGCTTCCGTAGACGATGTTGTTGCCGTAGACGAACTTTCATCCGTGCATTCCAGAAGGTCCTCATCACTGCTGCTCGCCAGCGTGTTACGTAAGAAGCAGGTTCTTGACTGTGTGAAGTTCAATGCTGTAAGCCCTGCTATGGCAAGGCAGGCAAGCGTTAGTTTCGTTTTCTTCATGTCTTGTTAATTTTAGCGTTTGACAATTATTTATGATTACTTTACAACATGTTGTTTCAGTTCCGTTCTTATCGCTTCCGGATTCCTCAGTGTGCGGGTATCACTCCAGTCGCCTGTCCTGTCATACGATACGGTTGCACAGATTATGGAGAGGACAGCAAGCAAGCACAGGCACCACCTCCTGTATCTCATCCATATGGCACTGCCCGTCAGCATATAGGCAAACAGGAAGTTCAGGCCGATGATGGGGATATACATATAACGGTCGGCCACTACTGCAGCACGGGGCAATACGATTATATGGAGCACCAGTAACAGATGCACAAGGACAAAGACGAGCGAAGAGAGCACGTAACCACGGCGTAACCAGCCTGACAGCGAATAGACGAGCATCACGACAAAAACAGGATAGCACACCAGCCACAGGGGCAGAGGGTCACTGATGCCCATGGGGAACAGATACATCCAGTTCAGTCCCGTGGGACATATCCACTTGAAAACATAGGTTACCAGTGAATAGAAGAACAGGAAGAAACGCTGCCACCATACATAGGTGTCACCTGCCACATAATGATTATAGCCTGCCACCCAGAAAACTTCATGCAGTCCCATCAGTAAAGCAAGAAAGAAAAGAGGGAGAAGAACAGACCAGAATCGACGGTTCTTGGGACGTAAGCCATACCACAGGCATGCCAGTGTGGCAAGCAGTGGAAATACCACCGTCTGCTCTTTGGACATATATGCCAGTGTCATCATGCACATCGTTCCGGACAGCCATGTCCATCCTTGCCCACGCAGATGGCGGAGAAGCATGATGAAGCCCAGCAGATAGAACAGAGTAGAGAGCAATGTCTTGGATGCGCTTACCCATGCCACACTCTCCACCTGCAAGGGATGAACGGCAAAGAGAAGTGATGTGATTGCGTTTATCCACCATAAACGCCTTAGGGGGAGATGTGCGGCATCGGTGAGCAGCATGTGCAGGCCAGCATAGAGCAGGCACACATTGATGAGATGCATGAACAAGGATACGGCATGAAACACAGTCGCATTGTAACCACAGACATTGAACAGCAGGGTGTAGAGCATCTGATTGACAGGAGCCCACTGGCCATGACTTCTGGTCGTGAATATCTCCACAAGCGTATTCCTGTTCAGAGGGCTTACCGTCAAGGGATTCATCACCATCCACTGGTCATCCCACTCCATCTGGAATCCGTTCCAGAAGGTAGGCAGGAAGGCACATACCGTAAGCAGGCAGATGACACAGAGTGACATCGCATGCTGATGGCTGTGGATGAATGATTTCACTGTTTTCTTATTCATTTTCTCATTATATATTATATGCATGTACTCTCACTATACAACTTCTCATATATCTATCTCACCCACGAATGTGATGCTTCCTCGAATGATGCGAAGTTCGTATGTGCCAGAGAGGTTTTCTGGAAGTTCTACAGATTCTGTCCCTGGGGTTACAAACTCAGTATATACAATCTGCTCGT
>JBJFDX010000413.1:0-4314 GCA_051890235.1 Bacteroidaceae bacterium
CGATATCGTGTTAGGGTGGGGGTGGGATATTTTGTAGCCTTGTGCCAGTTGCCCCTTCCTCAGTTAGCTTCTTTCCCTCAGGACCTGTTTCCTCGTCTGCGTTCTATCTATCAGGAATTCAGTGAGCAGGATGCTGCAAGGGTGAAATCCATAGAGCAGGTAACCAATCATGATGTGAAGGCTGTGGAGTATTTCATCAAGGAGCAGTTTGATGCTATTGGTGGACTCGATGCCTATAAGGAGTTCATTCATTTTGGCCTCACTTCTCAGGATATCAACAACACCAGCGTGCCCATGAGCGTCAAGGAAGCTCTCATGGAAGTGTATCTTCCCATGCTTCAGGAACTCATTGAGCAGTTGGAACAGTATGCTCAGGAATGGGAGGATGTACCTATGTTGGCCAAGACACATGGTCAGCCTGCCAGTCCTACCCGTCTTGGTAAGGAGGTCATGGTGTTTGTATATCGTCTGAAGAGACAGATGGATATGCTCCTCCAGTGTCCTGTGACAGCTAAGTTTGGTGGAGCAACAGGTAACTTCAATGCACATCATGTGGCTTATCCTCAGTATGACTGGCGTGCTTTTGCCAATGAGTTCCTGTCGGAGAAACTCGGACTGGAGCGTGAGCAATACACCACTCAGATAAGCAACTATGACTGCCTGGCAGCCATCTTCGATGCCATGAAGCGCATTAATACCATCATCATAGATCTTGATCGCGATTTCTGGCAGTATGTATCCATGGAATATTTCCGTCAGAAGGTAAAGGCTGGTGAAGTGGGTTCCAGCGCCATGCCACACAAGGTCAATCCCATTGATTTTGAGAATAGCGAAGGAAATCTTGGTGTGGCCAATGCTTTGCTTGAACATCTTGCTTCCAAGTTGCCGGTAAGTCGTTTGCAGCGCGATTTGACCGACAGCACGGTGCTTCGTAATATTGGTGTTCCCATGGGACATATGGTTATCAGCATACAGAGCACTCTGAAGGGCTTGCGCAAACTGCTCCTCAATGCCGATGCTATCCATCGTGATTTGGATAACTGCTGGGCTGTGGTGGCAGAGGCCATACAGACCATTTTGCGTCGCGAGGCTTATCCTCATCCTTATGAGGCACTGAAGGCATTGACCCGTACAGGCAAGGGCATCAGCCATGAGACCATTCAGAATTTCATCGAGGAACTGAACGTCAATGAGTCTGTGAAGGACGAATTGCGTGCTATCACCCCTCATACATATACAGGTATATAAGACAGATAGAAAACAGGAAATTAAAGAAAAACGCAAAAAACACTGAAACGCTATGAGTATTGAAGACGAAAGCTGGAGAGAGAAATTCTCCGAAAGCTCTGAAGGAAAGGACCGTGAGGGTTATCGTCCTTCCAATGGTGAAAACATTACAGGCGAGAGGAAGATGAGTGCTAATGGTCGCGTGTTGCGTCCTCGTATCAGTCGTCCTGCATATAGCAGCAATGCTTCTCGTGAGACAAGGCCTTACCAGTCTGGTGCTTCCCGCGAGGGAGGTTATCAGCCTCGTCAGGCAAGTGAGGGCGCTTATCAGCCCCGTCCCCGTTTCCAACAGCGCGAGGGCGGTTATCAGCCCCGTCAGAACAATGAAGGTGGTTATCAGCCTAATCCCCGTTATCAGCAACGTGAGGGTGGCTATCAGCCCCGTCAGGCAAATGGTGGTTATCAACCTCGTCCCCGCTATCAGCAGCGTGAGGGTGGCTATCAGCCCCGCCAGGCAGGTGAGGGAGGTTATCAGCCTAATCCTCGCTATCAGCAACGTGAGGGCGGTTATCAGCCCCGACAGACAAATGGCGGTTATCAGCCCCGTCCCCGTCAGCAGCGTGAAGGTGGCTATCAGCCTCGTCAAGCAAATGGCGGTTATCAGCAGCCTCGTTACAATGCCGGCAATCGTCGTCAGCGTACTGCTGATTACAATCCACATGCTAAGTACAGCATGAAGAAGCAGATTGAGTATAAGGAGACACATGTTGATCCCAATGAACCAATCCGTTTGAACAAGTATCTTGCCAATGCAGGCGTATGCAGCCGCAGGGAGGCTGATGAGTTTATCACTGCAGGAGTGGTTAAGGTAAACGGTGAGGTTGTTACTGAGTTGGGTACCAAGGTGAAGCGCTCCGATGTGGTTCACTTCCATGATCAGCAGATCAGCATCGAGAAGAAGGTGTATGTCTTGCTTAACAAGCCAAAGGATTATGTGACCACAAGCGATGATCCTCAGAATCGCAAGACCGTTATGGATCTGGTCAAGGATGCATGCCGTGAGCGTATCTATCCTGTGGGGCGTTTGGATCGTAATACCACGGGTGTGCTTCTGCTTACCAACGATGGAGAATTGGCCAGTAAGTTGACACATCCCCAGTATATGAAGAAGAAGATTTATCATGTGTGGCTTGACAAGAATGTTACAGCTGCAGACATGCGTCTCATAGCTGACGGTGTGACTCTCGATGATGGTGAGATTCGTGCAGATGCCATCGACTATGCCAGTGAGACCGATCGCAAGCAGGTGGGCATAGAAATTCATTCTGGTCGCAATCGTATCGTACGTCGCATATTTGAGAGTCTGGGCTACAAGGTCCTTAAGTTGGATCGTGTGTTCTTTGCCGGTCTCACCAAGAAGAACGTTCGTCGTGGTGACTGGAGATTCCTCACAGAGCAGGAAGTCAACATGCTTCGCATGGGAGCATTTGAGTAAAGAGGAACTTTCCTATATGCATCGGAGCAGGTTTCACTTATTGCAGGTGGAACCTTGCTCTGGTAAGGAAGGTCTATAAATATTATATAAGGTAATCCGAACAGAGAATATGAGAAGGACAAGGATAACCGATGCACTGAAACGTACCGATTTCGGTGCAGAGATAAATGTTAAGGGATGGGTGCGTAGCAAGCGTGGCAGTAAAGGTATATTCTTTATTGCCTTGAATGATGGCAGTACCATCAAGAACGTGCAGATAGTGGGTGATGATGATAAGTTTCAGGAGAACACCCTGCGCCGTATCACCACAGGAGCATGTTTGAGTGTAACGGGAACTTTGGTTGAGAGCCCTGCTGCAGGACAAGCCAGTGAGATTCAAGCTACCAGGATAGAGATTCTGGGAGACTGTGATAATACCTATCCTCTGCAGAAGAAGGGTGCCAGTTGGGAGTATTTACGTACGGTGGCACATCTGCGTCCACGCACCAATACCTTTGGCGCTGTCTTCCGCATCCGTCATCATATGGCAATGGCCATCCATTCTTATTTCCATCAGCATGGTTTCTATTACTTCCATACCCCTCTCATCACAGCCAGTGACTGTGAGGGCGCTGGTCAGATGTTCCAGGTGACCACCAAGAATCTCTATGACTTGAAGAAGGACGAGAATGGAAGCATCATCTACAATGACGATTTCTTTGGTAAGCAGGCTTCGCTTACTGTGAGTGGACAGCTTGAGGGTGAACTTGCAGCTACAGCATTGGGTTCTATCTATACCTTTGGCCCTACTTTCCGCGCGGAGAATAGTAATACTCCTCGTCATTTGGCAGAGTTCTGGATGGTGGAGCCCGAGGTTGCTTTCATTGATTTGCCTGAGTTGATGGATCTTGAGGAGGACTTTATCAAGTTCTGTGTACGTTGGGCTTTGGATAACTGTCGTGAGGACTTGGAGTTCTTGAACAAGATGGTTGATAAGGGCCTTATTGCGCGTCTTGAGGGTGTTCTGTCCACAGATTTTGTTCGTCTGGATTATACCGAGGGCATCCGTATTCTTCAGGAAGCCATCAAGGACGGTCATAAGTTTGAGTTCCCCTGTGAATGGGGTGACGATTTGGCCAGCGAACATGAGCGTTATCTGGTGGAGGAGCATTTCAAGTGTCCTGTCATCATGACTCATTATCCCAAGAAGATCAAGGCGTTCTATATGAAGATAGACGAGGAGAAGCCTGTGCTCAATGGGGAGGAACAAGAGGAAACTGTTCAGGGAACAGATGTCCTCTTCCCCCAGATTGGCGAGATTATCGGAGGCTCAGTGCGTGAGGAGAGTTATGACAAACTGATACACGAGATTGAGGATCGCAACATCCCTATGAAGGATATGTGGTGGTATCTGGATACACGCAAGTATGGAAGTTGTCCTCATGGTGGTTTTGGCCTTGGTTTTGAACGTCTGATTCTTTTTGTGACAGGTATGCAGAACATACGTGACGTGATTCCCTTCCCACGTACACCGAAGAACTGCGAATTCTGATTTCTTCCCGAGAAGGTCTGCAATTACAGTCAGACAACATACATAAAATGCATTACGGGAC
>JBJFDX010000414.1:0-4310 GCA_051890235.1 Bacteroidaceae bacterium
CATCCAGATGACCATTGATCAGCGTGACAATACCATACAGAATCGCGATTCGCTCCTTTATGGAAGTGATTTGAGCGCGGTGCTTGTAACCATCACTTATGAAGGGTTGTCGCTGGTTTATCGCCCCGCTAATGATTCAACGGCCGAGTGGAAGGCATACAGCAGTAAGGATAGCATCGATCTGCGCCAGCCTCTGCACTTCTTGGCAATAGCCAATGATGGTGCCAGCAATCGCTTGTATACTCTGAAGGTTAACGTGCATAACCAGGAGGGTGACTCTCTGTACTGGACCCGTCAGGATAGCGCCGTGGCACAGTTGCAGGATATGCAGATGAGCCGTGCCATCGTACAGGGCACCATGCTGCATGTGCTCGGATATGTAGGTCAGCAGGTGTGTGTGGCTTCGCGTTCTTTGTTGGGAGCCGCAGGAGAGTGGACAAGAAAAGATACCTATCTGCCACAAGATGCACAAGTGAGCACTCTGTGTCAACTGAATGGTAAACTCTATGTGGGAACTGCATCTGGTGAGTTGTATAGTTCGGATGACGCTGCCTCATGGCAGCGGGTATCCTCCATCGGACAGAATGCTCGTCTGGCAGGAGCAGGCAAGTCCTTCCTCTATGCCAAGGATGGCACCTCTCTGATGCGCTCTGCTGATGGCCAGATTTGGGAACAGGAACAGCTTGATGATGACGCCCGTTTCCTTCCTGATACCTGTATCACTCTGCTGACCTTCGACGGTGAGGATGGTGACAGCCGTGTGGTCATGGTGGGCTATCGTGCTCATGAGAATGATACCACTGCCATGGTTTGGAATAAGACGTGGTCTTCCAATGGTCAGGAGGATTGCTCAGAATGGATATTCTTTACCCAGACACGAGAGAATAAATGGTTCTGCCCCCGTCTGGAGAGCCTCAATGTGATGGCCTATGATGACAAGTGCCTCGCCTTCGGCGGAGCCTCCGATTATGAGGGCGGAAAATATGAAGCGATGTCTGAGATGTTCTTCAGTAGGGACTACGGCATCACTTGGAAGCCTGATTACGAACTTCATCTGCCCAACGAACTGCGTGGGGTCAGCGGACCTGTTGCCAGCGCAGTGGATGGGGAACACTACATATGGATAATAGCCAATCATGAGGTATGGCGTGGTCGACTGAACAGACTCGGTTTCTTACGACCCTGATGTTATTCACTCTGTTCTCTTGCCTTCCTCTGTATGCGCAGGATGGTGAAGAGTTGGAGTACAGGATGGAACTTGGTGGAGGCGTGGGTACATGCTTCTATCTGGGCGACGCCAATAAGACTCCCTTTGCCAACCTGAGTGGAATGGGCGGCGTCATCGTAAGACGTATCTTCAACCCACGTATGTGTGTCAAGGCAAATCTTGCCATGGGACACATCCGAGGCAACTCCAACGGCTATTTCCTGCCCACGGATGCTGAGAGCCAGACACCGGAGGGAGGCACTCCTTGTGAGGTCTCATTCTCAAGGAATGTTCTTGATGTGGGTGCCCAGTTTGAGATGAACTTCTGGGGCTATGGCATGAGTGGAGGATATAAGGAGAACAGTCGCATCACTCCCTATGCGTTGGCTGGTGTGGGTTTCACTGTGGGAATGGGTGGAGGAGGCAGTGCCTGCGGAGCACTCAACCTGCCAGTTGGCGTGGGCGTGAAATATAAGATGCGCCCAAGATTGAATATTGGACTTGAATGGACGATGAGGTTCAGCACCAGCGATAATCTGGACGATACAGGACGGAGCACAACGCTGCAGCATCCCTATGGCATCAAGAGCGTGGGACTGAAGAACAAGGATTGTTACAGCTTCACCATGCTGTATGTGACCTATGACCTCTCTCCTAAGTACAGGAAGTGTAATAACGAATAGGTAGAAGAATGAAACAAGATACAGAACTGGACATGAGCCGTATACCCGAATCTATTGCCATCATCATGGATGGTAATGGACGATGGGCTAAGGAGAAGGGCTTGCCCCGGTCGGCCGGACATGTGGAAGGAGTGGATACCGTGTACCGTATCACCACAGAGTGTGCACGGTTGGGAGTCAAATATCTGACCCTGTACACTTTCTCAACCGAGAACTGGAGCAGACCAGAGCCAGAGGTTGCTTCACTCATGTCTCTCGTGGCTACCCGACTGGAGGACGAAGTGTTTATGAAGAACAATATTCGTTTCCGCATGATAGGGGAGATGGAGGGACTTCCTCAGCACGTGAGACAGAGATTGCAGGAATGCATGGATCGTACTGCGCAGAATGACAGGATGACCGTCATCACAGCTCTCAACTATAGCAGTCGCTGGGAATTGACAAAGACCATGAGGAGAGCAGCCGAGGATGCAGCTTCAGGTTTGCTTCGTGTGGAGGATATCAATGAGAACTGGATTTCCAACCATTTGGAGACCAGTTTTATGAACGACCCTGACTTGCTCATTCGCACAGGTGGTGAGTTGCGTATCAGCAATTACCTGCTCTGGCAGTGTGCTTATAGCGAACTCTATTTCTGCGATACCTATTGGCCCGACTTCGGTGAGGAGGACCTGCATAGGGCTCTCATTGATTTCCAGCGCAGACAACGTCGCTTCGGTAAAACGGGTGACCAGGTAAAACAAGACGGTATTTGAACTCTCAATAGAATGACTCAGTGAAAAGGATACACCTTATTATATATATATGGTTGGCCATGTCGGCAATCGCAGGCGCACAGGTAAGGCGTGTGGTCAATCCCAGTATAGACTATAGCAGAACCCCACAGCGATGCATCATCGGAGGTATCACTGTGAGTGGTGTGGATAATTACGATGATTATCTCTTGATAGGACTCAGCGGTTTGTCTGTGGGACAGGCTATTGACATCCCCGGTGAGGAGATTACCACGGCAGTCAGACGCTATTGGAAGAATGGTCTCTTCAGCAATGTGGCCATCAGCGTGGACAGTATCGTGGCTGATTCTGCTTATCTGCATATAGAGTTGACCAAGCGCCCTCGTATTTCACAGATTAATTATATCGGTATCAAGAAGAGCGAGCGTGAGGATTTGGAGCAGAGATTGGGACTTGTCAAGGACAATCAGGTGACACCCAACATGCTGGATAGGGCAAAGATACTGGGTGCACGCTATTATGAAGACAAGGGATACAAGAATGCTGTAATCAATATCGTTCAACGTGAGGATGCAGGTGCTCCGGACAAGGTTATCTTGGATATTGATGTGGAAAAGAAGGATAAGGTGAAGATCAATCATATCTACATTACAGGAAATGAGAACCTGAGTGAGAGAAAAATCAAGGGTGGCCTTATCAGCAAGGGTGTGCTGAAGAAGATACACCAGAAGAGAGATATCGGCAGCTGGTTCCGTAGCAAGAAATTTATCGAGAGTAAATACAAGGAGGCCAAGGAGAACCTTGTGGCCAAGTATGCCGAACTGGGTTATCGTGATGCGGTGATAGTTACCGATAGCGTGGTGCCTTTCAATGAGAACAGCGTGGATATCCACCTTGGAGTGGAAGAGGGGCAGAAGTATTATCTGCGTAACGTTGAATGGGTGGGCAATACACTTTATCCCACAGATGTGCTGAATGCCATTCTGGCCATGAAGAAGGGTGATGTATATAATCAGAAGAAGTTGAATGAACGCATCTCTACCGATGACGATGCGGTGGGAAACCTCTATTACAACAATGGATATGTGTTCTATCATCTGGATCCTGTGGAGGTGAATATTGTGGGTGACTCTGTTGACTTGGAGATGCGCATCTTTGAGGGAACACAGGCACACATCAGCCGTGTGAAGATATCAGGTAACGATCGTGTATATGAGAATGTGGTTCGTCGTGAACTGCGTAACAAACCAGGTGATCTCTTTTCGAAGGCTGCTCTTGAGCGTTCGTATCGTGAGATTGCATCCCTGGGACATTTCGATCCGGAACATATTGACTATGATATCAAGCAGGATCAGGCCAATGGTACAGTGGACCTTTCTTGGGGACTTTCTCCGAAGAGTAATGATCAGGTGGAGTTCTCACTCGGCTACGGACAGACAGGCGTGATAGGAAAGATTGGTTTGAAGTTCAGTAACTTCTGCATGGCCAATCTCTTTAAGAAGGATGGTATCCGACGTGGTATATTGCCGCAGGGTAATGGCGAGACATTCAGTATCAGCGGTCAGACCAACGGACGTTATTATCAGGCATACAGCGTGAGCTACATGAATCCTTGGTTCGGGGGAAAACGTCCCAATACGCTCAGCGTGAGTGCTTTCTTCAGTAAGCAGACCGACGTGAGTGATA
>JBJFDX010000415.1:0-4299 GCA_051890235.1 Bacteroidaceae bacterium
TGGGGTCGCTGGCGATGAATGATGTACGAACGCATTATCTCGATGGCCTGTTTGTTGGAGCCTCCCATAGGGATAATCAGGTCAGCATACCTCTTGGTGGGTTCGATAAACTCCTCATGCATAGGTTTGAGCACCTTCAGATATCTGTCTATCACCATCTGAGCTGTACGTCCCCTTTCTAATGTATCACGCTGAATCACTCTGATGAGCCGCTCGTCGGGGTCGGCATCTACAAACAGTTTCAGGTCCATCAAGTCGCGCAACTGCTTCTTCCACAAGGCCATGATGCCCTCTATGATAATCACTTCACAAGGCTCCACATGAATGGTCTCCTCCAGTCGATTGCACACCAGATAACTGTAGGTTGGCTGTTCGATGGCTTCCCCATGGCGCAATTTCTGAATATGCTCGGTCAGGAGTTTCCAGTCGAAGGCGTCGGGGTGATCGAAGTTAATCTTCTTACGGTCTTCCATGGCCAGATGCGTATTATCATTGTAATAGGAATCCTGAGGAATGACCGATACGCAACCGGGAGGCAATGCCTCGATTATTTTCTTCACTACGGTGGTCTTGCCCGAACCTGTTCCTCCCGCGATTCCTATTATATACATATCATTTGTGATTTTAATTCCCTGCAGCGTCTCCTGCTTTGCGCCGCGCAATACGCTTTTAGTTCTTTTCCTGCAAAGTTAATGTAAAAATCCTGTTTGAAAAGTGACTTGCCACAGGAATTTTTCTGCATGAATAAATCTCAATGCTTGATTTATGTCAAGAAAACAAGGGAAAACAAGCATTTCCATATCACGGATTGTTGCTGATTACCCAATTCGTTCTACATTTGCAAACAGAAACAAGACAGGATGTTTCGGAATGAAAGAAAATACATCATTCTGATTCTAAACCGTAAGATATAATAGTGTTGTTAGTTTTAGTTTAAGGAAAGAGATTATTTAGGGTATTTACTAGGTAAAAGATTGTTTCTTTTTATGATGTTAGGTCAGCCGTGAGGTTGACCTTATCTTTTTTATCCCGAATCGGGGCAGGTTGGACATTTGGGGTGATGGATTTCAATACCCAAGTTCCATGTGGACATTTTGGGTGATAGTCATGCAGAGGTAAAATTGAACAGATTGTCGTAGAATTCTCCCCTCCGTCTAACATCCGTGGAAAGAGAAATGCATCCGCGGAAGATAAACGGAGGGGAGTTGAAATACATTCTTCTGAAGTGAGAATCCCTACCCTATTGTATATTGAAACTGAAAGAGCCGTGGGAATCTCCACTCAACAAACTCGAGGTGGAGATGATAGAGCCCGAGTAACTGCTGTTATCACCTATGTTACTGCCGTCCCACACCAAGATTCCATCCGAACTATAGTTGTAGGTAGCAGCAAACGATACAGTGGCACGACCTTGTGCCCCCACGGGGATAGCAAAGGTATGCTGAGGATCGGCATTACTGATACCATCGTAATTGGTGTGATACTGCACCTTGATGACACTATCGGCATATCCGCCTTGAGAGTTTAGAACCTGACATGTGAGCGTCCAGTTGTAATACGTACTGTTGATGTGACGTCCCTTCTGCTCCTGCACAGCTGTCACACGCAGAGAGTCGCCTCCCACAAACACGGCCCTGTTACTTACCTCTACGCCATTACGTTCGATTAAAAAACCCTTCCATGTAGGCGGATAGGCTGTGTAATCCTTCTCCTTGCACGCCACCAGCGCCAAAAGAACCACGACACAAACGGCCGTAAGAATTTTCTTATTGTTCATGATAATTAAGTATGATATTTCTTTTCTTGAGTTCTGCATATAGTTTCTGCACGGGCAAGCCCATAACATTGAAGTTCGATCCACGGAGACTGGTTACACCCACATATCCTATCCACTCCTGCACGCCATAAGCGCCTGCCTTATCCATAGGGGCATAACGATTCACATAATAACCTATCTCATCCTCAGAGAGCGTATCGAAGGTAACATCTGTGACGGAAGCAAACGAGGTACTCCATTCTGTAGTGGCAAGGGTAACACCCGTAACCACCTGATGAGTACGGCCAGACAAACATCTGAGCATCTCTTCTGCCTCGCTGGCAGATGTAGGCTTCCCCAATACGCGATTATCCGTCCACACGATAGTATCCGCTGTGATGATGAGCTCATCAGATGCCAGGGAATAGGCATCACATTTGGCTCGGCTGATATACTGAGGTATCTCCTGCATGGTGAGATGAGGGGGATAGTCCTCACAAACACCTTCCTTGACACGCACCTCGAAATCAATATCCAGCCCCGCCAGCAGTTCACGCCTTCGTGGAGAATTGCTTGCAAGGATGATTTTCTTGCTTGTTTTCATCTTATATATAATATATAATGTATATATGAGCGCTTCGTATAAACGGCTCTACCACCCGAAGGCCTTCTCGTCCTGCATCCACTTACCCTGGGCACGCAACACTTGCTCAACCACATCACGACCGCAGCCATAGCCTCCACGCTGATGACTGACATACAGACTGACCTCACGTATCTCTGGAGTTGCATCAGCAGGACAACAGGGACAACCACACAGCCTCATCACAGGATAATCAGGGATATCATCGCCCATATAGAGAACCTCCTCATGAGTGAGTCCAAGACGACATATCAAGTCCTCATAAACAGCCACCTTGTTGTTACATCCCAGGTGAACCTCCTGTATGCCCAGACCCTCGAATCGTACCTTTATAGCTTGAACATTTGCTCCTGTAATGATACCCACATGTAAACCACACTTCACAGCCAACTGCAAGGCATAACCATCCTTGATATTCACCGTGCGCAAGGGTATCCCCTGAGCATCCATAGTGATTGTTTCTGCACTCAGAACTCCATCAACATCAAAGAGAAGGGCTCTGATCTTCCTTAAATCGTAGTTGATCATCGTGAATATATTTACTTAAGAGTGAGTATATCTGCCGCATCTCGTCGTCGGGAAGCAAAGCCATCTGCGCCTGCATGACTTCCATATCCCACCTGACAGCAGGACCTGTCTGTGCCTGTTGGGGCTTAAGTTCATGCACCTTTGCCGCTGTTTCATCAATAAGAGGCAACAACACGTCAAAGGGTATATCCTCCAACCGAAGTAAACGATGAGCCATGGAATAAAGCGCATTGGTAAAGTTGCAACAGAAGACAGCCGCCAGATGAATGCTTTTCCTGCGACAAGAATCCAAAGTGTACACCCTCCGGCTGAGCGAGGAGGCTAAGTCGGTAAGGAGAGGCAAATCGGAATCACTCTCCACAAAAAGCGGAACGCGAGTGAAGTCAACACACCTACCTTTGGAAAGCGTCTGCAACGGATAGAGTACGCCTCGGCGCTTCTGAGGCAGGACATCCATAGGCACACTCCCCGCCGTATGTACCACAAGTCCATTCACTCCGGCCAACTCATTTGCCACAGAAGCAATACTCCTGTCAGTGACCGCAATGATGTAGATATCTGCATCAAGAGGAACAGGAGCACGACGTGTCCTGCCACCCACAGAGACAACCTCATGACCGGCCTCACGAAGAGCCTGCCCCAATCGGGTGGCCACATTGCCTGCGCCTATAAGAACCGTTCTGTATGTACGTGCTCCCATTTCAGTCGCTCCTCATTCTGAGGTTTACGCTCCATACCCTTATGTCCCACAGCCACCAGACAACAAATGCCATATCGCTGAGGTATTCCAAGCAAACTACGCACGACCTGCTCAGAATCTTCACCATCCTGGGTTTGACGACTCCTCACCTGAACCCAACAGGCCCCCAATCCCAAATCCTCGGCCTGAAGAAGCAAGCAAGAGGCAGCCACAGAAGCATCCTCCACCCACACATCACTTACCTCAGAATCCGCCAAAACCGCTATTACAAGAGGAGCAGTCTTCAGAAAGTCTGCCCCGATAGCCTTACATCTGCTCAAGGATTCAATAGTGGCAGAATCCTCTACCACCACAAGTTCGGGGCTATGCAATCCCTTGCTACTGGGTGCTATGAGTGCTGCACGCAACAACTGACGCACGTCACTTTCATTTACTTTCTCATCGGTAAACTTACGGTGCGAGCGACGCACGGCAAGCAACTGGCTTATACTTTCCATAGGAGAACAATCTTCAAAAATTGCAATTCATATGCACAAAGTTACGGAAATCTGCGGAATTGGGGAATGAATTGAAACAAAAGTGCGGAGAATGGTGTGAAACAATGGAGAAACGAGAAGCACAGAATACCGCCTCCTTCACCACATCAATGATGAGAATAGGGGCAATATCGGC
>JBJFDX010000416.1:0-4296 GCA_051890235.1 Bacteroidaceae bacterium
TCTTCATCTTCATGATGCAGTTTATGTGGCGTTATGTAGACGAACTGGTGGGCAAGGGGCTTTCGATGGAGGTGCTTGCCAAATTCTTCTATTATAGCGGTCTCACGCTTATTCCCATTTCACTTCCTTTGGCTGTATTGCTTGCAAGCTTGATTTCGTTTGGCAATATGGGTGAGCGTCTGGAGTTGTTGGCCATGAAGGCAAGCGGCATACCCTTGGTGCGCATTCTTCAGCCAGTATTCATTTTGGCACTGTTTGTGTGTTTGGGCAGTTTCTATTTTCAGAACCGAGTAGGTCCCGAGGCTACCAAGCAATTGGCTACTCTGGTGTGGAGCATGAAGCAGAAGTCGCCCGAGCTGGAGATTCCTGAGGGAATTTTCTATAGTGAGATTCCCGGATATAACCTGTATGTGCATCGCAAGGATACACGTACGGGCATGTTGTATGGTGTCATGATATATAGCAATACAGACGGCTATGAGGATGCTCAGATAGTGTTGGCGGATAGCGCACGTCTGCAGAGTACTGCCGATAAGCGACATCTGAAGTTGACACTCATGCATGGAGAGCGCTTCCGCAATATGGACTCTCAGGGTGGTGGCAATATGCTCAGAGCCAGCGTGCCCTACATGCGTGAGTCCTTTGTGAGCGAGGTTGACTTGATACCTTTTGATGCCAACTTCAATCTTATGGATGCCAACCTCTTCTCTGGTAATGCTCAGACCAAGAGTCTGCGGGAGATCAGACTGGGAATAGATTCCCTGCAGCATATGTCTGACAGCGCGGCTCATGTTGTTGCGGCAAATGTCATGAGTACGCTGCTTCGCAAAGATCTGCCGTCAGGATTCCGGGATTCGGCTCGCGTGGTGAGCAGATTGGACAAGGCGCTTCCTCTGGACTCTGTTTATGCTCATTTTACTGACCAGCAGCGCTCCACGGCTTGGCGTGTGGCACAGGACCGTGCTGAGAGTCTGCGCTCGGAATATGAGTTCCGCGCCATCATTACGTCAGATACCAATATGCTCCTGAGACGTCATCGCATGGAGGAGCAGAAGAAGTTTACCCTAAGCCTTGCCTGCTTGCTCTTCTTCTTTATCGGAGCTCCTTTAGGGGCCATTATCCGTAAGGGCGGACTGGGATTGCCTGTAGTCATAAGTGTGGTAATATTCATCTTCTACTATATTGTCAATGTGGGAGGAGAGAAGATGGCCAAGACGGGAGAGTGGAATGTGATATCAGGTATTTGGTTGAGCAGTGCCGTACTGTTGCCTGTGGGCATGTTCCTGACCAATCGTGCCAATAAGGATAGTGCTGTATTCAATATTGAGGGCTATCGCTCTTTTATGCGTCGCCTGTTTGGTCTGAGAACCTCTCGTGCCATCAACCGTAAGGAAGTGATAATTCATGATCCCGATTATCGACGTGTTGTGACAGACCTGATGACGCTCTCCAATGATTGTCAGACATATAAGCAGGAGGCCCGCCTGGTGCGTTTGCCATCCTATCTGCGGATATTCTTCCAGTACAAGGAGGATCGCGAAGTGGAGAGGCTCAGCGAAAGTCTCGAGGCACTTGTCGATGAGTTGCACAACAGTCAGGATAGTGTGATTCTGATGCACATCAACGAGTATCCCATTCTGGAGACTCAGGCTCACACAAGGCCCTTCCATTCAGCACGACTGAATATTGCCACGGGAGTGTTCTTTCCCCTTGGCCTGTTTTTCTGGTTCCGAATCTGGCGCTATCGCCTGCGCTTGTGGAATGACATGAACTCTATTCAGAAGATAAATACACTCATAATCGAACGTATAAACAAGCAACAATATGAATGACAAAGTAGCATTAAGCAGTATTGAGGACGCTCTTGAGGATTTCAGACAAGGGCGCTTCGTTATTGTTGTTGATGATGAAGACCGAGAGAACGAGGGAGACTTCATCACACCGGCCGAGATGATTACTCCAGAGAAGGTCAACTTTATGTTGCGCTACGGGCGTGGCGTGCTCTGTGCTCCTATTACCATCAGCCGGGCCAGGGAGTTGGAGTTGCCGCATCAGGTGCAGGAGAATACCAGTATGCTTGGCACACCATTTACGGTGACGGTTGATTTATTGGATGGTTGCACCACAGGCGTGAGCACACACGACAGGGCTGCCACCATCAGAGCTTTGGCCGACCCTTCCCGCAGACCTGTAGATTTTGGCCGTCCTGGACATATCAATCCTCTTTATGCACAGGATAAGGGAGTGCTCAAGAGAGCCGGGCATACCGAGGCTGCTGTCGATTTGGCCCGTTTGGCGGGATTACAGCCAGCGGCTGCGCTCATTGAGATTCTCAACGAGGATGGTACCATGGCTCGCATGCCACAACTCAAGCAGGTGGCTCAGGAGCATGGACTGAAGATTATCAGCATACGTGACCTTATTGCCTACCGGCTCCGGCAGGAATCTCTTGTGGAGCGAGGTGTAGAGGCAGAGTTGCCCACCGAGTTTGGCAGTTTTCGTATTATCCCTTTCCGCCAGAAAAGCAACGGACTGGAGCATGTGGCTCTTATCAAAGGCACGTGGAAGGCCGGTGACCCCGTGCTTGTGCGCATGCATAGCAGTTGCATGACAGGGGATATCTTTGGCAGTAAGCGTTGTGACTGTGGCGAGCAGTTGCATAGGGCCATGCAGATGATTGACCAGGATGGCAAGGGAGTTGTGGTTTATCTCAATCAGGAAGGTCGTGGCATAGGTCTGATGAACAAGATAGCGGCTTACAAGTTGCAGGAGCAAGGCGATGATACTGTGGATGCCAATATCCATCTCGGCTTCCAGCCGGATGAGCGTGAGTACGGCGTAGGTGCACAGATTCTGAGTGAATTGGGTGTGGGCAAGATACGTCTTATCACCAACAATCCTGTCAAGCGTGTAGGTCTGGAGAGTTATGGCTTGGAGATTGTCGAGAACGTTCCTATTGTGGTTGCTCCCAATCCTTACAATAAACGTTATCTGGAGACAAAGCGTATCCGCATGGGGCACAAGCTGTAAGGAGGCAGGACTGTAGTCTCGAAGCTCAGCAAAGTATCGTAATCATTAAACAGAAAGAATCAGATAATATTAAATAAACAAGTGATGGAGAACATTCTGTCTGACAGACTCAATCGTCTGTCGCCCAGCGCTACTCTGGCTATGAGCCAGCGCAGCAGCGAACTCAAGGCTCAGGGAGTGGATATTATCAACATGAGTGTTGGAGAACCCGACTTCAATACGCCTGACCACATCAAGGCGGCTGCCATTGCAGCCGTTGAGGATAACTGGACTCGTTACTCCCCTGTGCTTGGTTATCCCGAATTGAAAAAGGCCATTGTGGCAAAGTTGAAGAATGAGAATGGATTGGATTATCAGCCCAGCCAGATTCTTTGCAGCAATGGAGCCAAGCAGAGCGTGTGTAATGCCATTATGGCCCTGGTCAATCAGGGCGATGAGGTCATCATTCCAGCGCCCTACTGGGTGAGTTATCCTCAGATGGTACTGTTGGCAGAGGGAACCCCTGTGACCATACCTACCACCATCGAACAGGACTTCAAGGTTACCCCAGAGCAATTGGAGCAGGCTATCACACCACGCACACGTGCTATCATCCTGTGCTCTCCCAGCAATCCCACAGGTTCTGTCTATAGCGCAACCGAACTGGAGGCTCTTAAGGATGTGCTCATCAAGCATAATCGTGTGATGATTATTGCTGACGAGATATACGAGCATATCAATTATGTGGGAGCACATGCCAGTATGGCTCAGTTCCCTGAAATCAAGGACCGTGTGGTGATTGTTAATGGTGTAAGTAAGGCTTACGCAATGACAGGATGGCGTATCGGCTTCATCGCTGCCCCTGACTGGGTGGTGAAGGGCTGCAATAAGCTTCAGGGACAGTATACAAGTGGACCTTGCTCAGTTTCGCAAAAAGCCGCAGAGGCAGCCTATACGGGTTCTCAAGAGTGTGTAGAGGTGATGCGTCAGGCATTTGAGCGTCGTCGCGACCTGATTGTACGCTTGGCCCGTGAGATTCCCGGTCTGGAAGTAAACAATCCTCAGGGAGCTTTCTATCTCTTCCCCAAGTGCAGCAGTTTCTTTGGCAAGCGTGATGGTGATCGTGTAATCAACAATAGTACCGACCTGGCCATGTATCTTCTTGAGGTGGGTCATGTGGCTACTGTGGGTGGTGACGCCTTTGGCTCACCCGAATGTTTCCGTATGAGTTATGCCACCAGCGAGGCTAACATCATAGAGGCCATGCATCGTATAGCTGACACGTTG
>JBJFDX010000417.1:0-4246 GCA_051890235.1 Bacteroidaceae bacterium
TCTGGTTCTTTCCTGAAGTTTGTAGCCACGCTCAGGGCACCTTTGTGGAGTGGTTGTGCTTTGTTGTCCCAGGTAATCTGTGCGGAGAGTCGGTCGTTCTCCGTATAGGCTGCCATGTCCACATCCACGGGCTTTCCTTTCATTAAGCGTTGTGCTCGCATGCTTGCCTGTACGTTGCGCTCAGTACATTCCATGCGCAGGTTGGTATTCCTGAATTCTTCGTTTCCAAGAATCAGTTGAGGTATCTGTCCGTCAATTTCCAGCAGGCTCACACCACTATGTATGTATCCATTCAGGACAGCCTCTTCTGGTATGGATATTCCTGTTCCTGTCAGACGTTTTATTACGGAGGTATCTCGAACACGCAGGTTGAAGTCAATGTCCACTTCTTCTGATTCACTCAGTGTGCGTGGTACAGTGATGAGGCTGGGCAGATGCCGGTGGGTGAGTTTCTGTATAGATTGTGGGATGAATTTCCATTTGAATGTGCCCGTGGCCTCCAACAGAGCAAAATCACTTTGCAATTTTACCCGTTGGAATCCTGAATCAGAGTGACAGGAGATGTCTATGTCTCCGATGTCAAGTAAACCTTTCTCTGGAGCAGATATGGATAGCCCTGTAAGTTGTATATCTCCTTCTGGTTGACCGGAGGCAGGTAGAGCTATATGGGCCTGTATCTCACCTGTGATGCTCTCATCAGCCAACGCTTCGGTGAGGTGAAGAGCAGATGGATTGAACTGGGCAAGGTTGCCTGAGATATTGACATTCTTGGTACCGAAGGGTGGCATGTATGCTTGGGCTTCCAATGTTGCTTGTCCTTGCTCTTCGTTGACCTGAAGTCCCAGTTGATAATCGTATCCGTGTGCAGATGCATTGAAGGGAATATTGTGATAGGTGTGCTGTTGGAATGTAAGTGATTGTATAAGTCCCGAGGCATGCATGGATGGACGGTTCTCTGTTCCCTTCAATTCTCCTTTGAGCGCAATTGTCGCTGAGAGATTTGTGGGCTGTGGAGAGGGCTTATTTATAAATTCATCCAAACGTGCGCCTTCCAATTGAATATCTGCGGTAAGATGGTTTTTCTCAGATAAGGTCCCCTTGAGATGTGCTTTGCCAACCTCGGTATGAATATCCATATCTGTTCTTACCAAATCTTGACTATAGTAGATAGTCCCGTTGGTTCGGGTGCTGCCTAAGCGCTGGAGTCGCTCGGTCAAGGATGCTTTCAGAGTGGGGAAGAGTTCTGGTAGATGTGCCCATAACTCACGTTTGGTACTCAAGTCCAGAATAAGCACATTTGCCTTAGGCTTGCGGAAAATATCCTCTGCTTGTATATTTGCAAAGAGTGTGAGTTGTTCGTCGCCTTCTGAAAGATGCAGACCAGAAAAACTTATTTCTCCTTTTTCGCTCAACTGAATATTCGAGGAGAGGGTCAATGGCTCGTCCATATGTCTTAGGTTGGGGACGAGTGCAAATAAGTCAGCAGGCATCGCCTTCAGGTCAATGCTTGTGTTCACCTTTATGCCGTCAAGCCAGTCTGCAATAGGTCTTCCTTTCTTTGGTATACCTGGATAGCTTGCTGTAAGCAGAGGTATGCTGAGGGAACTGTGTGGCAACTGAATGTCCAGACCAGTGAGGCGTAGAGAATCGCGATTGCCTACCACTTTGAATTTCATCTTGTTGAGTTCAAATCCACTCTGTTCGTGGCAAGCGAACTTGTTCAAGGTGATATTCAGAGAGTCTGGGGTGAGACGTCCCAGGCGTGCAGTTATGCTTAGGTCTGTGATTTTCAGGTGGTTCTTATCCAGTTTGTCTGCTGAATGCGGCTCATATAACCGGTCATACCTTATCTGGCATCGTCGAACCAGTAATGATCCGATACGTAAGTTGATGGCTGACGACGTTGTATCGTCAGGGTTACTGAATGCGTCAATGAGGAATTGCCAGTTGGGAGTACTGTCAGGAACGGCATGATATAAGGTTGCCCGAGCACCGAAGAGCTGGGCATTGTTAATACATATCTGTTTGTCCACCAAAGGGGTGATGTCCACCTTGGCAGCAACTCTTGGCACGTGTAGCATCAGACTGTCTCTTCGGTCATAGACCTGCAGTCCATCTACAATAAGTCGCCCTGGCAGTCCCACCCTTATGCGTCGAATGCTTACATGCGTGTGGATGCGCTCCGCAATCATGTCCGCAGCGAAGTTTGCCAGCCATTGTTGTACCGATGGGATTGCCGTGAGTCCCAACAGTACAAGGTAGCCTCCGAGCATGATTAGGAGACAGAAGCGAAACAGATATTTGAGTGCTTTGATAAGCCTTGATTTTAATGTTATAATGTCTGATAAGCGGTGTTGCACACATGTCTGTGCGCTCCTGCACTTGAATAAGCGGCTCAAAAGTACAAATAAATTTCGGTTTTCAAGAGCAAATCGCTTTTTTTAAGTAAATTTGCAGCACTTTTAAGGTAACGTTATTTTGTTCTTGATATGACAAAGGTAATCAAATTAAAAAAAGGCCTGGATGTCAATCTCAAGGGAAAGGCTTTGTTGCAGACCTCCGCTGCATTGCAGTGTAGTGAGTTTGCACTATGTCCCGATGATTTCCCTGGCCTGAAACCCCGAGTGGTGGTCAAGGAAGGTGATGCCGTCAAGGCAGGCGATGCCCTCTTTACGGACAAACTCCATCCCGAGGTTAAATTCGTGAGTCCGGTCAGCGGAACTGTTTCCCAGGTAGAGCGTGGTGATCGCAGAAAGTTGCTTGCCATTCGAGTGCAGGCTGACGAGAAGCAGGAGGCACGCCAGTTTGACACAAAGGGCGATGTGAAGAGTCTGCTTCTTGAGAGTGGAATGTTTGCTTTCTTCCGTCAGAGACCTTATGATGTTGTGGCTTCTCCTGAGGATACGCCCAAGGCCATTTTTGTGAGTGCTTTCAACAGTATGCCGCTCAGTCAGGATTTTGAGTACATCCTCAAAGGACAGGAGAAGGCGTTCCAGACAGGTCTGACTGCGCTCTCTCAGTTGGCCAAGGTGCATCTGGGTGTGAGTGCCAAGCAGACGAGTGAGGCTTTGTTGCAAGCCAAGGATTGTGAGGTGACCGTCTTCGATGGTCCTGCACCTGCGGGCAACGTGGGTGTTCACATCAATCACATTTCTCCTATCAACAAAGGAGAGATTGTATGAACACTTGGTGCCGAGGAGGTCATCTTCGTTGGTCGTCTGATGCTGACAGGTCAGGTCGACTTTACCCGTACCATTGCCTTGGCTGGCAGTGAGGTGACTGCTCCTGCTTATTATCAGGTGAAGGTGGGACAGCAACTCCGCAGTTTGCTGGCTGGCAAGGCCAATCTTTATGGTTCTCGTATTATCAATGGAAATGTGATGACGGGTATGAAGACCAATGTTGATGCATATCTGGCTGCTCATGCTACTGAGGTCAATGTAATCCCCGAGGGAGATCATGCTGATGAATTCCTTGGGTGGATCAGTCCTCGCTTCAACACTTTCAGCACACATCGCAGTTACTTCAGCTGGCTGTTTGGCAAGAAGAAGGAATATGTGATGGATGCGCGTGTGAAGGGTGGCGAGCGTCACATGATTATGAGTGGCGAGTATGACCGTGTGTTCCCAATGGATATCTATGCTGGATATCTGGTGAAAGCTATCATTACAGGTGATATTGATCGTCAGGAGGCTTTGGGTATCTACGAGGTTGCCCCCGAGGACTTTGCCATTGCAGAGTTTGTGGATAGTTCCAAACTGGAGTTGCAGCGCATCGTACGTCAGGGACTTGATATCCTGAGAAAGGAAAATGCTTAATGTAATACGATATGAAAGCAATCAGAAATTTATTTGATCACATAAAGCCCTACGTGGAAGAAGGAGGCAAGTATCATGCCTTTCGTAGCTTGGTGGATGGATTCGAGACTTTTGCGTTCGTTCCTAATACCACTTCCCGTTCGGGTAGCGTGAACATTCACGATGCCATTGACAGTAAGCGTATCATGAGCTTCGTGGTACTTGCCCTTGTGCCGGCACTGCTTTTCGGTATGTACAATGTGGGTTATCAGAATTATCTTGCAGCAGGTACCCTCGAGGGTGCATCCTTCTGTGAGATTTTCGGCTATGGTTTCCTCGCAGTATTGCCTAAGATAGTTGTGAGCTATGTGGTTGGCCTTGGTATAGAGTTCGTTGTGGCCCAGTGGAAGGGTGAGGAGATTCAGGAAGGATTCCTCGTGTCGGGTATC
>JBJFDX010000418.1:0-4213 GCA_051890235.1 Bacteroidaceae bacterium
CCTTTACCCACCTGGTACACACCCGCCTTGTTACGAATAAAGAGATCTGCATCATCGGTATTGTTCAGATTGAACTGCATGAGAGCGGTATAGATATCTGTACCCAATGGAGGATACTGAATATCCATCATGACGGTGTAATTAGAAAGTGGACTCTCCTCATTCAACTTCATATAGAATCCTATTCCATTACTGAGTTGCATGGCCATCTTACCTTCCACAGGACCCTCCACCAATGCACCTGCCGCTTCGGAAGGAACCTCAAATGGAGTCACATTTGTTTGATCTACCAGGACAGGTATCAATGTAGCATCACCCTCGGTAGACTTAAACATATCACTTTCATCATCAAAGGTCCAGCAGCCATCAGCCGAAGGAACAGAGGTTCCGTTGTTCTCCTGAGTCACCTTCACCGTTACTGTCTCTGCACCATCAGCAGTAAAGGTAACGAACCCTTCGCGAGTCCCTATTTCCTGCATCGGTTCGGCACGGAAGGCATACACCTGTGTCCCCTTTCCTGGAGTCACATCCACGGCTTTAATCCAGTCCGAAGTGCTAATCTCTGGCACCACACTGCTTTCTGTCTCAATGGAGAAGTCCAAGTTGTCTCCATACAGCGAGTATGAAGTGATAGGCACATAGACATATGGATAGTCAACAGGACCAAGTTGACTGATTTGCTCAGCAGTGAGTACTTCGTCCCAGTAACACAACTCTGCCACATCGGTCTCCTGACGTTCTCCGTCATCATCGCAGAAGAGATAGAATCCATTCGGATCCAGAGACCAGTGTTCGCTGGTTGCCACTCCTGCATTCACCAGTACACCGTCAAGATAAGCATTGGGTATGCCATCCTTCACTACGAACAGAATACGATGCCAGCGTCCGGGAATAATCTTTCCTCCATATCCCCAATTGGCCACATTCAGTCCTATCTGCTTGTTGGTATTCATGCAGAATCCTGCATCTATTTTGTTCTCGAGGTCATTCTGGAATAAGGCATTGAATCCGCTCCAGTCCGACATTCTCACATCATACATAATGGAGAAGTTGGTCAAGGGCTTCTCACTCAAGGCTTCAGTAATCACATGGAACATAGCATCAACAGGCAGGTGAATGGCTTTGTTGTCAGCCGTGGGTCCCTCTATGGTTTCTATACCAGCCTCTTCCACATCTGCCCATGAGATGGTGCCCTCATTGTCCACATTTCCACTCTCCAGATAGCAACTGTTATCATAGAAGTTGGCCAGCAGGTCATCAGGATCATCAAAGGTCCATCGTCCCTTGGCTTCGGGAACATTCTCTCCGCTATAGGTTTGATTAATGATAACCTCGATGGGCTCCACATCGGAACCTTCAGGGCCGGATATGATGAGTGAACCAACGCGGGTACCTATCTCGGTATACTTATCTACCATAAAGGTATAGGTGGCCTTACCGATGGCAGGAACGGGCCTTAGCAGATGAATCCACTCGGGACAGGTGAAGACCGGTTCCACATTGCCGCTGACGGTAATTTGGAATTCCTTCTCGTCATACAGATTGATCTCTGTGGTGCTTACGCTCAATGATTCCTCTGACGCAGTACTGCCCAGCGAAGCTACCTGAGCAGCAGAAAGAGCAGTTGGCCACATGGCCAGTACAGACACGTCATTGTCAGCCAGTTCGCCATCTTCGTCACAGAAGAAGTAGCAGTTGCCTCCCGACAGACTCCACCTGTCATTGGCAGATCCCGAAGTACTCAGATACTGACCATCCAGATAGCTGGTGGCCACCTGGTTATTTACCACCAGTACCAACCGATGCCACTCGTCTGCTGTAAAGTTGCCCGCATAACCCAAGGCTTGCGGACCTATCATGCGGTCATAGGCTCGTATGCAGAGGTCTGCATCTGTGCTGTTTCCCGCATCCGCTTGGAAAAGAGCGTTGTAACCACTAAAGACTCCGCAACGGAATTCCATCATAATGGTATAAGAGTCCATGTTCGGCACACCGCTCACCTTAAGTGCAGAGTTGGCCGGGACAGAGAGTGCATTTTTGCCAGGACCTTCTATCAAGCTCATGCCAGCATCGTCAATGGATGATTTATCAGAAACATAGCCGCCATTGTCCACGGTGACTGTACTCATCTTGAGACTGCCCGATGCGGAATTCTTCAGCAGGTCAGATGAGTTGGAGAAATCCCAGTAGCCTATAGGATCGGGCAGAGACAGGCCCTCACACTTAAACTCCTCGCTCCGAATGGTTTCCGAAGGATTGTCATAGGAGTCATAGGCGGTGATAGCCACTGTGTAGGTCTCTCCACCCTTACCCATCGTAAAGGTGACCTTTTGCTCTGCTGGCATCTCCGGATACCGGAAGTATCCCGAGAAGATCCAATGATCCTCCACAGAGTAGCCCTTGTCATTCAACAACTGGGCCTTGTAACGGAATACGACGTCATTGTCTGTGGCTTGTGGGAAGGTGGCAAGCAAGCCCGACTCTGTTGAGCTTACGCTCACCGTTGCTCCAGACCCGAATGCAGGAGCGGGCTTACCATCCCGAATCGATGCACCTGCAGGTGCGTCGGCCAAGTCACGCTTATCAGCATAGGTGAATGCCGAACCATCCCAGGGTGACTTCAGCATCCATCGGGCATCGGCATGAATCTCCATACAATGGTTGGTGTCATAACGGCGAACCTCCACATCTCCGCTCGGCTGTACGTTGACAATCAATCCCTCAGTAACCTCATGATAACCTTCCGGATAACCGCCCTCGTCCACAGCCGGTTTCTCTATCTCACAATATGTGGTGGAGCCGGTATTGATGACCGTATAGTAGTTGTTCTTTATACTCTTGGGATCCACTCCTTGATGTATGGAGCGAGGGTCACCCAATGGGTAATGTCCGTGACCGGCAAACACCACAGCCTGAGGATACTGGTTGAGAATGGGATTCAAGGACTTCACGCTCCAAGTGAGAGGAGCATTGCCATCACCCTCGCCAGGCCAGGAACTATAGCAGGTGTACTTGGGTGGTATGTGGGTGAACACGAAGATGGGTTTGCCCGGGCATTCCTTTTCAGCTCGTGCCAACCACTTCTTCAGGGTATCTTGCACTTCCTTGGGGTATGCAAGCAGTCCGCTGGCCTCGTTCTCATCATCATTTCCAACGCCACTTCGGCAACTGATGGTAATAAAGGGATAACCCTTGATGACCATGTACTGATCATAGGGATAGTTCTCTCCTCCATTAAAGACACTCAATCCTTTGGTATAGTTGATGAGCCCGCTGTAATTGTCATGGTTGCCCATCATGAATACCTTCCGGGCAACAGGATTGGTGAAGTTGTCATCATTGGTGAACACAGATACCACCTGCTCATATTCGTCCACCTTACCCGCGTTGGCCAGGTCACCTACCACGAAGATAGCATCCAACTTTTTCTGAGCAGTAAGATACTTCAGAGCACGAGGTACCTTTACCAGAGGACCCGAACCCATGGTGTTTCCGAGATGAATGTCGGAGATAACTGCAAACGAGGGATAGCGCTCGGTAGTCTGATGAACGGTTACTGTCACGCTCTGGGCTCCCTGTCCACCTACCACTATCTGCCCCGTACGTTCGGCGAGCAAACCCAAGTCCTGCACAAGGAAGTGATAGCTGATGGTTCCTGCCGTTGGGGCAGGCTCTTTGAGAGTAATCCAGTCGGGGCATTGGAACGTGGGAACTACCGTACTGGCCACCTCCAGTATAAACTCTTCCGCATCGGTAACAGTCAATTCTGTGACAGAAGGATGTACAATGGGTGCACTGCCCAACTGGCGAACGGGAATCTGATGGCACACTCCGTCACGAAGGCGAACGGAGAGGGTGGCCATGCGATTCTCATTGCCGCTGTTTGCCGTTACAGACAACAACACATCGTTACCCTTGGCCACGGCTGTGCACCAGTCAGCATCCACTTGGAGAAACAGGCGACTATTGGCTTTCACCGAGATTATTTTGCTGGCAGCGGTATTGCCGAATACTATCTCACTTTCTGATACCTTCAAACACGTCTGACCTTGTTCGGCCAAAGAGGTCACGACATACTGCTGTGACCAAGCAGGCATGCACATGCAGAACAGCAGCAATATTATACCATATATCTTCTTTTTCATAACTCTATGTTATTTTACGGTGACTTTATAGGTTACCTTTCCTGCTACCACTACGTAGATACCCTTCG
>JBJFDX010000419.1:0-4209 GCA_051890235.1 Bacteroidaceae bacterium
AACTGAACCCATGTATGTGCAAGGGGAAAGAAAAGAATGGAGGTGAATCCCAATTCTGGAATCCACCTCCTTCTCGATTGTACTTTTTGTCCGTATGCTTGCGCTTGGACAGGAAGGCTCTTTGTTATTCTGCGGGCATTACTCCTTGCCCATGAGTAACTCCATCATCTTGCATGCAGAGTAGGGCACGGGGGTGCCAGGGCCGAAGATGGCTGCTACACCTGCTTGATAGAGGAAGTCATAGTCCTGAGCGGGGATTACACCACCGGCAATAACCATGATATCCTCACGGCCAAGTTTCTTCAACTCCTCGATGAGTTGAGGAATGAGGGTCTTGTGGCCTGCTGCCAAAGAGGATGCACCAACGATGTTGACATCGTTCTCTACAGCCTGACGGGCTGCCTCAGCGGGAGTCTGGAACAAGGGACCCATGTCCACGTCGAAGCCACAGTCAGCATAACCGGTGGCTACTACCTTGGCGCCACGGTCGTGACCATCCTGGCCCATCTTGGCTACCATGATACGGGGACGACGGCCCTCCTGCTTTGCATACTCCTCTGTCAACTGACAAGCCTTCTCAAAGTCCTTGTCATTCTTGGATTCACTACTATACACGCCTGAAATAGTTCTGATTACTGCCTTGTAACGTCCTACGATGGTCTCGCAGGCGTCGCTGATTTCACCCAAAGTGGCACGATGACCGGCTGCTATGACAGCAAGGTCGAGCAGGTTGTGCTCACTCTTCTTACCTTCGCTGAACTCACGTACACACTCGGTGATGGCGGCCAGATCCTTCTTGACCTGCTCTTCATCACGATTGGCCTTAAGTTCCTTGAGGGAAGCTTCCTGCTGCAAGCGAACGGCTGTATTGTCAATCTCGAGGATGTCGATGGGATCTTCGTGCTCCAGACGATACTTATTGGTACCTACGATGGTCTGTGAACCAGAGTCGATACGAGCCTGAGTGCGGGCTGCTGCTTCCTCGATGCGCATCTTGGGCAGACCGGTCTCGATAGCCTTGGCCATGCCGCCCAACTTTTCAATCTCCTGAATGTGCTCCCATGCCTTGGTGTAGAGTTCCTGAGTGAGTTTCTCCACATAGTAGGAACCAGCCCATGGGTCGATGTGCTTGCACACCTGAGTCTCGTTCTGAATATAAATCTGGGTGTTACGTGCAATACGGGCAGAGAAGTCTGTAGGCAGAGCGATAGCCTCATCGAGTGCGTTGGTGTGCAGAGACTGGGTGTGTCCCAATACGGCAGCCATGGCCTCGATACAGGTACGACCTACGTTGTTGAAGGGATCCTGCTCTGTGAGTGACCATCCAGAGGTCTGTGAGTGTGTGCGGAGAGCCATTGACTTGGGGTTCTTGGCGCCGAAGCTCTTTACAATCTTGGCCCACAGCAGACGTCCTGCACGCATCTTGGCAATCTCCATGAAGTGGTTCATGCCAATAGCCCAGAAGAAACTGAGGCGAGGAGCAAAAGCGTCCACGTCGATACCTGCGTTGATACCTGCACGGAGATAGTCCATACCATCGGCCAGGGTGTAAGCCAACTCGATGTCGGCAGTTGCACCTGCTTCCTGCATGTGATAGCCTGAGATGGAGATGCTGTTGAACTTAGGCATCTTCTGTGAGGTATACTCGAAGATGTCAGCAATAATCTTCATGGAGAATGCAGGGGGATAGATGTAGGTGTTGCGCACCATGAACTCCTTCAGGATATCGTTCTGAATGGTACCTGCCATCTCCTCGAGTTTAGCACCCTGCTCCAGACCTGCGTTGATGTAGAAAGCCAGCACGGGCAGCACACCGCCATTCATGGTCATGGAGACGGACATCTTGTTCAGAGGAATACCTGCGAAGAGGGTCTTCATGTTCTCCAGAGAACAGATGGATACACCTGCCTTACCTACATCACCCACCACACGCTGGTTGTCAGGGTCGTAACCACGGTGTGTGGGAAGGTCGAATGCCACTGACAGACCCTTCTGTCCGGAAGCAAGGTTACGGCGATAGAAGGCGTTACTCTCTTCTGCAGTAGAGAATCCGGCGTACTGACGGATGGTCCATGGACGGAAGGGGTACATCATACTGTAAGGGCCACGCAGGAAAGGAGGGATACCTGCAGCAAAGTTGAGGTGCTCCATGCCTTCAAGGTCTTCCTTGGTGTAAACGGGCTGAATGTCAATCTGCTCGGGAGTTCTCCAGTTGGCAGTAATACCAGCCTCTTTTTGCCATTCCTGGCCATTCTTTGCGGCGATACCGCTAAAGATGTCTATATTGCTAAATGATTTACGTGCCATAATCTTAGATTCCGAGTTTAGCGTTATACTCCTTCAAGGTCTTCAGCTGATCAACCTTGACGTGGATAAAGTTCTCAATACCTGCAGCCTTCAAATCCTCGGCACAAGCAGGAGCACCTGCTACCACAAACATGGCGCGGCCGTTGAGATATTGGAAGGCGGGGATGGCATACTCTGCATACTCATCGTCACTTGAGCAGATAACCACGATGTCGGCACCTGCCTCCAGCGCCTTGTCCACACCTTCCTCTACGGTGGCAAATCCAAGGTTGTCTATTACCTTGTAGCCAGCTGCAGCCAGGAAGTTGCAAGAGAACTGGGCACGTGCCTGACGCATTGCCAGGTTGCCGATGGTGAGCATGAAGGCCACGGGTATCTTGGTGGCCTTTTCGGTGGTGAGGCGCAAACTCTCAAAGTCGCTTGCCAGACGGCTGGGCTTCAAAGCAGCAATCTCGCCTTCCCCTGAACAGCAGCAGCATGTGGGCTTTGGACCCTTGCCTTCGCTCTTCTCTGTGAAGTTGGGGAACTGGTTGGTACCCAGCAGGAACTCCTTGCGCTTGCCTGCATTGGCATGGCGGGCTGCATTGGTCTCGTTGATGGCATTCTGGATGTTGCCAGCCAGAGCTTCTTTCAGGAAACCACCCTTCTCTTCTACGTCGAGGAAGAGCTTCCATGCCTGTTCAGCTAAGGCTGTGGTGAGAGTCTCCAGGAAGTAGGAGCCGCCAGCCACGTCAACGATGCGGCCAAAGTGGCACTCTTCCTTGAGCAGCAACTGCTGGTTGCGGGCAATACGCTCGGCAAACTCTGTGGGAACCTCATAAGGCTCGTCAAAGGGAGTCACTACGATACTCTCCACACCACCCAAGGCTGCACTCATAGCTTCTGTCTGGCTGCGGAGCATGTTTACATAACTATCAAAGATGGTTTGGTTGTAGGTGGTGGTGATGGCACATACGTGCATCTTGGCACTTTCCTTGCAACTGGTGTACTGGCTTACAATCTGTGCCCAGAGCATGCGTGCTGCGCGCACCTTGGCAATCTCCATGAAGTATACGCCATTGATACCCAGATTGAACTTAATATTCTGGGCTGCCAGTTCGGGAGCAACGCCTGCCTCTGTGAGAGCTTCCATATACTCGTTACCCCATGCCAGAGCATAACCCAGGTCCTGATAACTGTAGGCACCGGCATTGGTCAGGGTATAAGCATCTACTGCCACAGCGCGGAACTTGGGATAGTCGGCCAGAAGTTCTACCAACTCTTTGGCTGAAGCAATGAGTGCTGAGCAATCTTTGCCGCTGCAGATAATCTTGGCGATGGGATCGAAGCTGATGCTTCCAGCCAAAGCCTTCTTGTCATAACCCTTCTGCTCGAAGTACTCCACAAGAATCTTGGCCAGCTCTACTGTGTGACGCTGGCAGGTCTTGAAGTTCAGTTCTACGCAGTCAGCAAGAATTCCTTCAAGCAGGGTGGCAATGTAGTCTGCACTCAGTTTGTCGGCAGGGATGATGAATCCCAGACTGTCTACACCCTTGTTCAGGATGTCGAGAGCCTTCTGGTTGGCCTCCTTGGGGCAATCACACTTGATGTTCTGACGAACATACCACTCATTGTCGGCGGTCTTGTTGCCACGTACATAGGGGAACTCGCCGGGAAGGGCGTTTACAGTGGGCAGTTTGTCCACATCTTCCTTCAGATAGAAGGGCTGCATGGAGAATCCTTCATTGGTCCTCCACACCATCTTTTTCTGGAAATCAGCGCCCTTCAGATCCACTTGGATCTTGTCGAGCCATTCCTGACGGGAAGGCGCGATGAAATCAGAAAATAGTTTCTGTTTGTTGTTGTCTGCCATATTATTGTGTTATAAACAATGTTTGTTTGCCTTTCAAAAAGCATGTAAAG
>JBJFDX010000420.1:0-4204 GCA_051890235.1 Bacteroidaceae bacterium
CCGATTGGCCCGTTCAAAACTAAGATTCAGGAAATCACTCTCCACATGATGACAGAGAGGTTGAATGGCCTCTGGAGGCAAACTGGTGGCAAGTCCCACGGTATAGATGCCTGAGTTCATTCCGGCTTGAAGACCATTGGGTGCATCCTCGAAAACCATACAATGCTCCAAAGAAGTATCAAACACCCGTGCCCCAAGCAGATAACAATCGGGAGCAGGTTTGGACGCAGAGAAATCCTCTGCTGTAAGAACACGATCAAAGAGCGACAGCAGATGAGGTATGCGTGCCTTCACATGACTCATCTTCTCCTGATTGGAACTGGTCACGACAGCCATCCGTACACCCTTACTACGCAAATCGGAAAGAAATTCCAAGGCACCAGGAATGAGAGGAAAGTCCATAGTACTCTCAAATATGCTTAATTGCCTCTGCACCTCCACCCTTATCTCTGGAGTAGGAAGGAAATCCTCAAGAATGGATTTCAACGTACGTCCCTTTACCCGCATGGCAAAAGCGCGTCCATCAGGAATCAGTTCCTCGCCCACCTCTCCCCAGAATCGGGTATACTGTCCCTCCGTATCAACAAGAGTGCCATCAAGATCAAAGAGGGCTGTTTTTAAATACTGTTCCATGAACATGTTGTTATTTGATACCACGATACTTAAAGATTCTGTCCTTGGCCTCTCCCACTGACTTGAACAGACGTTCTGCACGCGAACGTACCTCCTCGTCCTGCATGGCCACTCGATCAGGGTGATACTTCATGGCCATCTTACGATAAGCCTGACGTACCTCATCATCACTGGCATCGGGGCTGATGCCCAGAGTATGATAAGCAGAGAGAACAGCGTTGGGGATAGCACCTGATTGCACATCTGCCTGATTCTGACCTTCATACGTTCTCCGCTCATAGTAGAAATGCACTTTGGACCTGCCGAAGATACCTTCTGCCAACCACCCAAGCATTAGGCCAGCAAAGGCACCAGAAAGGCTGCGGGTAAGAACATACCCCACAATGGCAAAGGTCCACTTGAGGCTACGCAATCCCATTCTACCACACAACCAGCAGCAGACAAGAATAAGAAGAAAACTTTTCAGATTGATGAGCATATATACATCTTATGTATTAATGGCTTCAGAATTTCCGCACAACAGCAAAACCATGTGCAGAATCCTGAACAAGCCTCTTTGCGAGGGCAAAGGTATAAACTCTTTTGCGTCGCACAAACCATCGGCATGTTATTTTTTCTAAACATGACGAGCACAGAAATCTTGGAACCATCAAAAAAAGACCCTTTAAAGAGTGCTCTGTATGTTTATTTAACTAACTTTGCATATCAGTTGTGCAAGAGATGCGACACACTTCACCTAATCTTGACACCAAAACTGACAGAAGACATTTATTACACTAAAACGTCAACCACATGAAGCCAATCATCCCTATCATGGCAATGGCTATGGTCATGACATCCATGCCCATAACAGCAAAAAGACAGAAGGAACAAAAACCGCAGATTCCCATCCTGGCCTGGTATAGCATTCCTGCGGGCGAGTATGCCACAGAGGAGCGCTATCAGGAGCTGCATGATGCAGGATTCACCCTCTCGTTCTCACATATCTACAAATATGAAGATGCTGTCAAGGCTCTGGACCTATGTGCCAAGACAGGACTCAAGAGCGTGTTCATGTGCCCCGAGTTGGAGAGTGAACCTGAATCAACTACAAATAAAGTCAGGAAACATCCAGGGCTGGGAGCATACTTCCTGCGTGACGAGCCAGGAAATCAGGATTTGCCATCACTGGCAGAATGGGCTCGACGTATAGAAAGTGTCGACAAAGAACATCCCTGCTATCTCAACCTGCTACCTGTACATGCCTTCGCCTCCAGCAACGATTACAGGTCGCACGTACAACTTTTTGACTCATTGGTCAATCTGCCACAAATATCCTATGACCATTACCCTATCAACCAAGTTGGCGACAGCGTGTTCCTCAACGGACACTTTTGGAATAATCTGGAAATAGTATCCCAAGAGGCAAGACTGAGCAACAAACCCTTCTGGGCCTTTGCCCTATCCACTGCCCATGGTGCGTATCCCATCCCCACAGCCGACCACCTGCGCCTGCAGTTATATGCCGACCTGGCCTATGGTGCTCAATGCCTTCAATATTTCACTTATTGGAATCCTGGTACCGAGACTTGGGATTTTCATCAAGCTCCCATCATGCAGGACGGAAGACGAAGTCCTGTCTACGAGATTGTCAAACAAATCAATCAGGAGATACAGGCACGGGCTGACGTGTTCATGGGAGCACAGGTCGTATCCGTGCACCATACAGGTACCGACATCCCTATGGGCACCCACCGACTCACCACCTTGCCCAAACATATTCTGCAACTGGACACGCATGGCCAAGGTGCACTCATCTCATGTCTGACAAATAATGGTACCAACTACGTAGTGATTCAGAACACTTCCGTAACAAAGCCTCTGCAAGCAGAAATCAAAACGGATCAGCAAATGATGCTCGTTCTCCCCGATGGCACCAGGCAACCAACCTCAATCTATGGCACCCTGCACATACTCACACCAGGCAATGTGGTGATTCTGGAGGAGGAAAAGTCAGAGAAATAACATGAAACATAAAAGAAAAGGTGTAACTTTGTGGAGATTTGGAACAAGAAGAGAATTATACAAACATTTATTTTATAAACCAAAAAGCAACACAAGATGAAAAAAACAATGTTGTTTGCCGCATGTGTAGCCCTGTTGACTGCATGCTGCGGTGAGAAGAAATGCAATTGCGACTGCGCAGCATGTGCCAACTGTGAGAACAAGACTGCTGAAACTGCTGCAGAAGAGGTTGTTGCAGAGATTGTAGAAAACGAGCAGTATGACCTATCAAAGTTGAAGCAGGATGCAGATGGTTACTACATCCTCTTCGATGGAACAAGTTTGGACGGATGGCGTGGTTATGGTCAGGACGCAGTTCCTCAGAGTTGGGAGAACGATGGTGAGTGTATCCATCTGAAGGGCAGCGGCACAGGCGAGGCTCAGGCTGAAGGTGGTGGCGATCTCATGTTCGCACACAAGTTTACGAACTTCACCCTCGAATTGGAATACAAAGTCAGCAAGGGCGGCAACTCCGGTATCTTCTACCTTGCACAGGAGGCCAAGGATGCTGATGGCAATTATCTCCCCATCTGGCAGAGTTGCTCTGAGTATCAGGTTCTTGACAACGCCAACCATGTAGACGCGCAACTGGGTGTTGACGGCAATCGTCAATCTGCTTCACTTTATGATATGGTTCCTGCCAATCCTCAAAATGCCAATCCTTTTGGAGAATGGAACAAGGCAAAGATTGTTGTCTTCAAGGGTACCGTCATCCACTACCAGAACGACGAGAAGGTGTTGGAATACCATCTGTGGACTCCCAAATGGAAGGAAATGCTTGACAACAGCAAGTTCTGTAAAGGTGGAGAATTCCCATATGCTTATGGCATGATGATTGAGGAAGGTAAGAATGGTGGCTACTTTGCTTTACAAGATCATGGCGATGATGTCTGGTATCGCAATGTTCGCATCAAGGTGATGGACTAATCACTTCTGATCAACACAAATAAAACACAAATAGCGATGACCATGCTTGGGCAAGTTCCTAAGACATGGTCACCGTTCTTTTCTATACATTATATATATAAGGTATTACAAAAACAAGCATCACTATTTTTCTGCCAATGTTTGTGGGAATGAAAAGGATGCAGTAACTTTGCATTACAAAACCCTTTAGGAACTATCTCTGCCAATGCAAACAGCAGAAAGTATTCCTAAAGAAAGGAGAGATGCCAGAGTGGTCGAATGGACCGCACTCGAAATGCGGCATACGGGTGACTGTATCCAGGGTTCGAATCCCTGTCTCTCCGCGATAAGGCAAAATCGACAGACAGTCTGCTGACTCAGCAGGCTGTTTTTTGTTTACCGTACAAGTTCTTTTCATTTTGAGGGTTCAGTAGAAATATCATGGGGAATATAGTAAAGCCTGTCCGCCCACTCTTATCGTTCGATTGGAGAGGCAGACAGAATTTGGACAAGATTTCTATGGAACTTTCTTCACGAAGTAATACCACCAAGGTAGAGAAATCAAGCTCTGTTTCAAACGGTGAAGGTACCTTCGTGATAGGCATCCGTTTCTGTCATCCGG